>NZ_SDLS01000031.1:0-119641 GCF_004522315.1 Amycolatopsis sp. CFH S0740
CCGAGACAACCCTGCGACAGATCAACCGAGACAAAACAGTGCGTGACATGCACCCAATGTGGCATTGGGGCGTTTGGCCGAGCCGGGTCGCGGTGCGGAGGCGTTCCGGCGCGCGACTAGGGTCGGCGGGCCGCTCGACGCCGGTGCCGGTGTCGGCCACCCGGCGAATCCGGCCGCGAACGCCGGATGGGGCCCCGGTCACGACCTCGCCGCCTCTCAGCAACGTCGTCCCCGGCCAGTGCTAGCGTCGATACCGTGCCCGCAGATCCCGGCCCGGCCGCGTCCCCGCTCGGGCGCCGGCTCATGATCGTCGCCACGAGCGTCGTGAGCCTGGCGTTGTGCTGCGGGCTGGCCTGGTGGCAGTGGGACCGGTTCACGTCCGCCACCGGCACCTTCCAGAACCTCGGCTACGTGCTGCAATGGCCGCTTTTCGGGCTCTTCCCCGCGTTCATGTTCTGGCGCATCAAGAAGCTGCGCGAACGCGAAGAGCAAGCCGCCGGCCAGCCCGAACCGCCTGCTCCGGCCCCGGTCCGCGTGCCCGCGCCGCGACCGGCCGCGGCTCCCGTCGAAGAAGACGACGAACTCGCCGCCTACAACCGCTACCTGCGCGAGCTCAACGCCCGCGACCAGCAGTCCTGAACGCCCGCGGAAATGAGGACGCTCCCATGACGACCAGCACCGACGGTGCCGCCCCCGCTCGCCAGTCGAAGGTGTCCGGCTCGCTGACCCGGTTCCGGGCCAGCGCGTACGTGACCGGTGTCGGCCTGCTCGCGCTCTGCGCCACCATGATCATCGAGTACGGCTTCGGCAACGCCACGCCCGCGCAGGTGTACTCGCCGATCCACGGCGTGCTCTACATGATCTACCTGGTGCTCACCATCGACCTCGCGATCAAGGCCCGCTGGTCGATCAAGAGCACCGTCCTGGTGCTGCTGGCCGGGTGCGTCCCGTTCGTGTCGTTCGTCGTCGAGCGCCGGGTGACGCACCGGGTGCAGGCCGGGCGCGACGTCTTCTGAGCACCGAAAAAACCGCGGCGCCCGGAAATCCGGACGCCGCGGTTTTTTCGTGCCAGGGGATCAGGAGCCGAAGCCGACGCCGGTCAGGGACCGGACCTCCATCTCCGCGTGCTTGGCCGGATCGCTCTTCGAGCGGCCGACGAACGTGCCGATCGCGCCGCACAGGAACGACACCGGGATCGACACCAGGCCCGGGTTCTTCAGCGGGAACCAGTGGAAGTCGACGCTCGGGAAGATCGAGTCCGAGGCTCCCGACACCACCGGCGAGAACAGCACCAGCACGACGCAGGCGATGAGCCCGCCGTAGATGCTCCACAGCGTCCCGGTGGTGTTGAACCGTTTCCAGAACAGCGAGTACAGCAGGGTCGACAGGTTGGCCGACGCCGCCACCGCGAGCGCGAGCGCCACGAGGAACGCGATGTTCTGGCCGTTGGCGAGGATGCCGCCGAGGATGGCGAGCACGCCGATCACGACCGCGGTCAGCCGGGCGACCCGGACCTCGTCCTCCGGCTCCGCCTTGCCGCGCTTCATGACGTTCGCGTAGACGTCGTGCGCGAAGGAGGCGGACGCGGTCAGCGTCAGCCCGGCCACCACGGCGAGGATCGTCGCGAACGCGACCGCCGAGATGACGCCGAGCAGCACCGTCCCGCCCACGTGCAGGGCCAGCAGCGGCGCGGCCGAGTTCTCGCCGCCGGGCGCGGCCTTGATCTCGTCCGGGCCGACGATCGCCGCCGCGCCGAAGCCGATCACCAGCGTGCACAGGTAGAACACGAACATGCACGCGGTCGCCCACACCACCGAGCGGCGCGCCTCGCGGGCGTTCGGCACGGTGTAGAAGCGCATCAGCACGTGCGGCAGCGAGGCGACGCCGAGCACCAGCGCCAGCGACAGCGACACGAAGTCGAGCTTCGTGGTGCCGTCCTTGCCGTAGGAGCCGCCGGGGGAGAGCAGGTCCTTGCCCATCGGGCTGCGGTCGGCGGCCGCGCGCAGCAGGCTCGAGAAGTTGAAGCCGTACTTGCCCATCAGGAACACCGTGATCAGCGAGGCCGCGGTGAGCAGGATGGTGGCCTTGATGATCTGCACCCAGGTGGTGCCCTTCATGCCGCCGAGCAGCACGTAGGAGATCATCACCAGCCCGACCACGGTGATCACCACCGCCTGGCCCCACTTGGAGTGGACGTCCAGCAGCAGCGCGACCAGGCCGCCCGCGCCCGCCATCTGCGCGAGCATGTAGAAGAAGGAGATCACCAGCGTCGACGTGGCCGACGCGGCGCGCACCGGGCGCTGCTTCATCCGGAAGCTGAGCACGTCGCCCATGGTGAAGCGGCCGGTGTTGCGCAGCAGTTCCGCGAGCAGCAGCAGGTCGACGAGCCACGCGACGAGGAAGCCGATGGAGTAGAGGAAACCGTCGTAGCCGTTCATCGCGATCGCGCCCGCGATGCCGAGGAACGACGCCGCGGACAGGAAGTCGCCGGACAGCGCGACGCCGTTCTGCCTCCCGGTGAAAGCGCTGTCGGCGGTGTAGTAGCCCGACGTCGACGAGCGGCGGTTCCCCGCGCGGTACACCACGTAGAGGGTGATCGCGACGAACAGCGCGAACACCCCGGTGTTGATCAGCGGGTTGCTCTCCGAAGCTCCTTCGGCGAGCGAAACGGTGGTCACTGAGGCGTTCCTTCCGTGACAGGGGCGGCCTGCGCTCGGATCTCGGCGGCACGCGGGTCCATCTCGCGGTCGGCGAAGCGGACGTACAGCGCGGTGATGACCGCGGTGGTGAGGAACTGGCCGAGGCCGAGCAGCATGCCGACGTTGACCAGGCCGAAGACCGGCGTGCTCATGAACTCGCCCGCGTAGGCGGCGAGCACGACGTAGACCAGGTACCAGACGAAGAACCCGATGCTCATCGGGAACACGAACCGGCGGAAGCGGCTGCGCAGCGCGCGGAACTGGGGGCTGCGCTGGATCTGCTCGTAGTCCGGGCCGCGCTTGCGGCGCCTGCCGCGCGGTGCGGCGTCGCCTCCTTCGCGGTCGAACAGCGCGGGCATCTGACCGGTGTCCTCGGCCGCGGAGGCCGGTCCGGTGGTGCGCGCGACGTTGTGCATGGCTGCCTCCGGCAACTTGCGCGGTGGAAGGCGGCGGGCATCGTTCGAGAAAGCGCCCGGATCGCCCTTGCGGACTGGGAGGCGGCCATAGTAACGACGGCGCCGGAACGCGGAAAAAGCCGGTTCGCGAGGGCACCGGAAATTCCTTTTCGCCCGGGAAATAGCGCGGAACGGCGCGTCCGGGCAGATCACAGGCTGATCACTCGGAATAGTGAGCACCGATGTCACGGGGAGTCGCCGGTGCCGGTCCGGGTTGCGGCAGACGGCGGAGTGACGGGCCGGTCAAGATCCATTACGGTGACCGGTCGTAGCCGCCGGGCGGGGCGGCCGCTCCGTTTCGGCGGGCAGGTCGCCGGCCGGGCGGGGATTCCCAGGCAGGGAAGGGAGGCTGGCAAAAATCACCGGGTCGGGCGGCGCGTCGCTGCATCTCCACAACATCGGGTTCAACTTCCGGGTGCACCCACCCGATGGGGGCACGGAGCGTAGTCCCATCGAGGGTGTCGCTTACCCTGTGTGGGCTAATCGGGTGACGGCCGGACGCCGAGGCCGAGAGCGCCGGGTAACCGGAATTCCCGCGCCGGGCGGCCGGGTGCGAATCCGTGGCTCCGAGTTTCCGAGTTTTGACTATTTTCCCAGGTCAGCCCCCCGATGCGGAACGCAATAACGCAGGCGGCGATTGGTGTACGATTCTTTGGCCCCAGCCGCCCGCAGCGATCGATAGGCGCAGACAAGTTGATCTCGACCACCGCCGTGCAGTCCGCAAGTTGCGTCGTGCACGTGCATAGTCCCGGGAAGCCGATCGTCTCCCGGACCGGTGAAGGATCGACCCGGTCGTGCCCGCCCCCGGTCGGACGCGCGGGCAGGCGGACCGCGGGACTCCGCGCCGGGAGCGCGCTGCGCACCGGGAGCACGGAGGACCGAGGGGACCGCCGACGGGCCGCCACGACGCCGGACAGGGAGTCACTTTCGTGACCGTTGCAGGAGAAGGCCAAGTGCCTGTGGAAAAGCTGCTCGGCCGCCCGCCCAAGCGGCCGCGCTGGTCGTCGGGCTGGCGGGCGGCGTTGCGCTGGCGGGACTGGAGCCTGCCGGTCAAGCTGTCGGCGGTCACGATCGTCCCCATCGTGCTCGCGCTCGTCCTCGGCATCACCGCCATCGCGGGCCAGGTCTCGCGCTCGAGCGACTACCAGCGGATCGACCGGCTCGTCGCGCTGAGCACCCAGCTGCGCGCGCTCACCGACGGGCTGCAGCGCGAACGCACCCAGACCGCCGCCCAGCTGATCGCGGGCACCTCGGGCGTCACCCCGGAACTGAAGGCCGCCCGCGCGGCCACCGACGCCGCGGTCGCGCCGTTCACCGAGGCGGCCGCCCGGGTCGGGGCCGACGGTTCGAGCGTGTCCGGCGCGGTGAACTCGGCGAACGCGCAGGTCAACGAGATCGCGGTGATCCGCCAGCAGGTCGGGGCCGGCCTGCTGAACGCGGCCGAGGCGGTCGGCGACTACAACGCCGTCACCAGCGCGCTGATCGGAGCCGACACCGCGGTGTCGGCGGGCGCGAGCGCCGACGCGCTCGGCAGCACCCCGAGCGCGCTGCACGACCTCGAAGCGGCCAAGGAACAGGTGTCGGTCACCCAGTCCCTGGTGGGCTACGGCATCTCCGCGGGCACGCTGACCCCGCAGCAGCTGAGCGACGTGCGCGACGCGGAACTCCGGTTCGACGACCGCGTCGCCGACTTCAACGCCGCCGCCACCGCGCCGCAGCGTCTCGACTTCGAGAGCACGATCAAGCCGGACACCTCTTACGACCGCAAGCGGATGCTCGGCACCGTGCTCGGCGGGCAGGGCGTCTCGTCCGACGACGCGCTCAAGCGGATTTCGGCGCAGGAGTGGAACACCGCCTCGAACGCGGTGACCTCGCAGCTGTCCGAGGTCTCCGGCCGGATGAGCACCGACCTGACCGCCGCGTCGTCCCAGCTGGTCGAGGACGCGGGCAGCAGCGCCGGTCTGCTCGCCGTGCTGCTGTTCGCGGCGCTCGCCGCGGCCGCCGCGGTCGTGTTCGTCATCGCCCGCCAGCTGCTGCGCTCGCTGAAGGTTCTGCGACGGTCCGCATTGGACGTCGCGGAGAAGGACCTGCCGGAGGCGGTCCGCAACATCCAGGAGGGCCGCGCGCAGAGCGTCGAGGTCGAACCGGTGCCGGTCCAGGTGCAGGACGAGGTCGGCGAGGTCGCGCGGGCGTTCGAGAAGGTGCACAGCCAGGCGCTGAAGCTGGCGACCGAACAGGCCGCCATGCGCGCCGGCTACTCCAGCGTGTTCGTCAACCTCTCGCGGCGCAGCCAGAGCCTCGTGCAGCGGCAGCTGCAGCTGATCGAGCGGCTGGAGCGCGACGAGGAGGACGCCGACCAGCTCGCCACGCTGTTCCAGCTCGACCACCTCGCCACCCGGATGCGGCGCAACAACGAGAACCTGATGGTCCTCTCCGGCGCCGAGCCGGGCCGCCGTTCCGGCCAGCCGGTCGCCACGCACGACGTGCTGCGCGCCGCGGTGTCGGAAATCGAGCAGTACCAACGGGTTTCGGTGCAGCACCCGCCCGCGGTGAAGATCGTCGGGTTCGCCGCGAGCGACGTCCAGCGGCTCATCGCGGAGCTGCTGGACAACGCGACCGCGTTCTCCGCGCCGGAAACGCAGGTGACTGTCGCGACGCGGCTCGCCGAGGACGGTTCGCTCAACGTCGACATCCTCGACAAGGGCATCGGCATGAACGAGTACGAGGTGGTGGAGGCCAACGGCCGGCTCACCGACTCGGGCTCGGTCGACCTCGCGACCTCGCGCCGGATGGGCCTGTTCGTGGTCGGCCGCCTCGCCGGCCGCCACCGCATCGGCGTTTCGCTGCACGGCGGCAAGGACATCGTCGGCGTGCGGGCCACCGTGGTGGTGCCGCCGGAGCTGGTGATGACCGGACTGGCCACGGTGCCCGGCGACCGGGGCGAACCCGGCCAGCTGCCCGGTCCCAAGGCGAGCCTCGCCGCCCCGCCCGCCGCTCCCGGCGGACTGCCCCGGCGCCAGCGTCCGGCTTCCAACGGTTCGGCCGTGCCGGGTCTCGTTCCGCAGCAGGGCAGCAACTCCGAGGAAACGCAGCGCTGGCCCTCGGCGGGCGACCTCGCCGGGTTCTCCGGGGACAAGGTCGCGCGTCCGCCGTCCGACCTCGAGGTGTCCGGGACCGCGCTGTTCAGCCCGATCCCGCGCGACGACGACACGCCCGCCCCGCCGCCGCCCGCGCCGAAGCTGCCGCAGACCGTGGACGTCCCGCCGCCGCGTCCGGAGCCCGAACCGGAACCGGCCGCGGAAACCCGCGACGAGCGCGACGGCGAACTGCCCTCGGGCAAGGACCTGTTCTCCGCGGCCAACGCGACGACGCTGAGCGACTGGTGGAATCAGGCCGCGCAGCAGGTGCCGGAGGTCCCGCCGCCGTCCGCGGCGGAGACGACGATCGAGAACACGCCGATCTTCGACGAGATGCTGTCGGCCTGGTTCCGTTCGCCCGCGCAGCCGCCGCCCGCGGCCGCCTCCCCGGCGGCTTCGCCCGCGTCCGGCACAGCCGCCGAGGAGCCGGAGGCGGATTCCGACCAGCAGCAGCGCAATTGGGATTTCGCGAGCGACGAAAACTGGCGGACGGTGCAGGCACTGTCCCAAGTGGAGCCGACCGCGTTCACCAAGTCGGGCCTGCCCCGGCGCCGTCGCGGCGAACAGCTCATGCCGGGCAGCGCCACGCCGGAACCGGCGGCTCCCGCGGCCGAAACGCAGGGCAGCGACCTCCCGGTCCGCGACCCCGCGGACGTGCGGGGACGGCTGAACAGCTTCCAGCGCGGCGTCACGCGCGGCCGTCAGGAAGTCCGCGGGACCGCGCCGGAAACCACTGGCGCCACAGCGGATTCCCCGGCCGCGGACGCTTCGAGCGCCACGACGGCGCCCTCGCCCGAGCGGGCTCGTGCCCACGACGCGGCGGTCCGGCGGCGGCAGACGGTCGCGGGTGCGTTCGGCGTTCCCGCCGAGCAGAACCGGCCCGGCGGGATGCCGCAGCGCACCCCGGGTTCGACCGCCCCGTTCGGCGCGACGGACGCGCCCGCCGGCTTCGGCGCCCGGCCCGCGGACGCGGACTCGCCGGACGAGACGGCTCCCGTCCCGGCCGTGCCCCCGGCGTTCGACCCGGACGGCGGCTGGCCGCGCCAGGAGCCCGCCGCGCGCACGGAACTGCCCGCGCCGCAACCGGATCGGACCGTCCGGCCGGACAAGCCGGACAGCCTGCCGACCCGCCGCAAGGGCGCGAGCAGCCTCCCGCCCCCTCCGCCGACCGCCGACCCGAACCAGGTCCCGGCCGCCGTGGCCGGGCTCGAGGCCGCGGTCTCCGGCACCGGGCAGACTCCTGCTTCGCAGGCGGCGCAGGCTTCGGCCAACGGCCAGACCGCGGCGCCGGAGAAGACGGACAGCCCGGCTTCGGCGAACGGACAGGCTTCCGCGCCTGCCGAGTCCCCGAGCACGGAGCAGACCTCCTTGTGGGGCAAGCCCGCCGAGAACCCGGGCCAGGCTTCGCCGCTGACGACGTGGCGCGCCGCGCAGCCTCCGGCCGCCGCGCCGGGGCAGCAGGCGGAGAAGGCGGAACAGTCCGGCACGACGGCGGACCCGGCTCCGGCGGCTTCGGCTTCGGCGCAGGGACTGGCCGGGGGACTGGGCCAGACCCGGGTGCCCGGGCAGAACGTGCCGGGCCAGTCCTCGGCACCGGGCGAGTCCGCGACGCCGGGGCAGCAGACCGGGTTGTGGGGTCAGCCGCTGGTGCCGGGACAGGCTCCGTCGCGGCAGTCCTCCGCCGGGCAGGACGCCCCGCCGACCCCCGCCGAGCCCGCCGGTTCGGACGGTTCGGCCAGCCCCTCCACGACTCCTGCCGAAGGCGCCGCTGAGTGGAACTTCGGTTCCGACGAAGGGTGGCGGACGGTCCAGTCGGTGTCCCAGTCGACACCCGCTTCCTTCACTTCGGCAGGATTGCCTCGGCGCCGCCGAGGAGAACAGCTTCTTCCCGGCAGCGCACCGCCGCCCGCCGGGTCGGCGAGCCCCCGTCCGTCCCGCGATGCGCACGACGTGCGCGGTCGCCTGAGCAGTTTCCAGCAGGGGATCCAGCGCGGCAGGCACCGCACCGCGCAGGCCGCTGAGAAGAACCACGAAACATTGGAGGGTGAATGACCTCGCCGAATGCGGCCCAGCCGCAGCAGAACCAGTTCGGCTGGCTGGTGAACGACTTCGCCGACCGCGTCCCGGGCGTCGCGCACGCGGTCGTCGTGTCGGCCGACGGTCTCCTGCTGACGGCCTCCAACCGGCTGCCGCTCGACCGCGCCGACCAGCTCGCCGCCGTGGCGTCCGGGCTCGTCAGCCTCACCCAGGGGGCCGCCCGCTGTTTCGAGGCGGGCTCGGTGCGCGAGACCGTGGTCGAGATGGAGCTCGGCATCATGGTGCTGATGTCCATCAGCGACGGCTCCTGCCTGGCGATCCTCGCCGCGCCCAACTGCGACATCGGGCAGGTCGCCTACGAGATGACGATGCTCGTCGACCGCGTCGGCCAGATCCTGACCCCGGAGCTGCGCGCGCAGCTGCAGGGCGCCGGGGGCTCGCTGATCGGCGAACCGGTGGGATGATGGCGCGATGAGCCAGGGGTCCGGATTGTTCGGCGAAGAGCCCGGTACCGGCGGCGAGCCCCCGCGCGGGGACGAGCCCGCCGCCGGGGACGACGGCACGTTCGCCGACGTCCTCAACGGGTTCAGCCTTGATTCGGGCCGCTCGCGCAGAAAACGGAAGAAGAGCGGCAAAGAAAAGAAGGAATCCCAGTCCCCAGTGCCGCCCGCCGCGGGAGCGCACGCGGCAGCGGACCCGCCTGCGGCACCTGCGCCGCAGGCCGACCAAGGAGATGGTGTGACCTCTCTCGTCTCTCCACCGGGCAGTACGGACTCCGACGGCCCCAGACCAGGCGGGCTCTTCGACCCGGGACCGCCGAGCGGCGAGTTCTCGATGCCGTCGGCGATCGTCCGGCCCGAGCGCCACGATCGGGTGGACCCGGCCGAGGAGACGTCGATCGTGCGCCCGTACGCTCTCACCGGCGGGCGCACCCGGGCGAACTACGCGCTCGAACTGGAGACATTGATCTCCACCAAAGACCATGTCGCCGCGGGGGGCTTCCCCCAGGCGGCGGCGGAGCAGATCGAGAGCATCTCGATCATGGAAGCGTGCCGGACCCCGCGTTCGGTGGCGGAGATCGCCGCGGTGCTGTCGGTGCCGCTGGGGGTGGCGCGGGTGCTGATCAGCGACGCGGCCGACGCCGGTCTCGTCACCGTGCACCGGACGATCTCGGGCCAGGACGGCGCCGAAGCACACTTGATGTTGATGGAAAGGGTTTTGAGTGGACTCCGTCGGCTTTAAGGCACCGCGGGAAACCGCGCCCCCGACCATGACATCGGCGAAGATCGTGGTGGCGGGCGGCTTCGGAGCGGGCAAGACGACCTTCGTGGGCTCGGTGTCGGAAATCGTCCCGCTCACCACCGAGGCGATGATGACCGACGCCAGCCGCGGCATCGACAACCTCGACCAGACGCCGTACAAGACGACCACCACGGTCGCCATGGACTTCGGCCGCGTCTCGCTCGACGCGGACCTGATCCTCTACCTGTTCGGCACGCCCGGCCAGCAGCGGTTCTGGTTCATGTGGGACGACCTGGTGCGCGGCGCGATCGGTGCGGTCGTGCTCGCCGACACCCGCCGCCTCGCGGACTCGTTCGCGCCGATCGACTTCTTCGAGGACCGCGGCCTGCCGTACATCGTCGGCGTGAACACGTTCGACGGCGTGCTGGAACACGACATCAATGATGTGCGCGAGGCGCTGTCGATCGATGCGAGCATTCCGATCGTCCGGTGCGACGCCCGCGAGCGGGAATCGACCAAGCAGACGCTGATCACGCTGGTCGAGTACGCGATGCGGCAGTGGATCGCGTTGCGCGCGGCGAAAGCGCACCAGTAAGCGAAAACCGGGTCACGCTTGGGTGACCCGGTTTTTCTCTGCCTTGAGCGCTTGACGTCGAGCACCTGCAGTTCCGCGCGGCCGTCGCGCGGAAAGTTCTCAGTACTCGTCGTGGCGGCGCCACCAGCTGCTGGGGGCGTCGGTGCCGCGAGACTCTTCCTCCCACGCCTCCTGCCGTCCGAACGGGGTGACGTCGAGGTACCGCAGCGTGCTGATGAACTGGTCGCCGCCGCGGCCGTCGGTGAAGTAGGTGCGGTAGACGTCGTCGCCGTCGCGGAGGAACACGCTCACGCCGAAGCCGCCGTCGATGCCGCAGTCCGCCGGGAAATCCGTGCCCGCGGCGGAAACCCACGGGATCGTCCAGCCCATCCTGGCCCAGTACCGCTCGATCTCCGGCGGCGTCGCGGGCGCGGCGACCTTGAGCGTGACGTCGCGGGCGTGCAGATGCGCGAGGTTGCTCATGTTGTCCACGAGCAGGGAGCAGCCGGGGCAGCCCGCTTCGTCGCCGGGGTACAGCATGAAGTGGTAGACGATCAGCTGGCGGCGGCCGTCGAACAGGTCGAGCAGGCTTTGCGTGCCGTCCGGGCCGGTGAATTCGTACTGCTTCGCGAAGCGGACCATGGGCATCCGGCGGCGTTCGGCGGCCAGTCGGTCGCCTGCGCGGGTGTGTTCTTTTTCCTTGCGCAGCAAGGATTCACGGGCGCTGGCCCATTCCTCGGGCGAGACGACGCGGGGGAGTGCGGCGGTCATTTCAGGTCCTCCAGTATGCGGTCGAGATCTTCAAACCCGGACTGCCAGCCGTCGATATGACCGTCGCGCTCGGCAGTGTCCGGGAACGGAGCTTGGCGGAACGTCATCGAGGTTTTGCCTGCCAGCTCGGCGAAATCGATGGTCACGAGCGTTTCGCCGACTTCGTCCTCCGGGTGCTGCCAGCGGAACGTGAACACGAGCCGGGAGGGTGCCGAAACCTCGCGGTAGACGCCGGACACCCGGCGGTCGATGCCGTCATCAGTGCTGGTGATCCGGCTGTGCCAGGCGCCGCCGGGGCGCGGGTCCGTGCTGGTCTCGGACGCGACGAAGCCGTGCGGGCCGAACCAGCTCGCGAAGTGCGCCGGGTCGGTCCAGGTCTGGAACACCAGGTCCCTCGGTGCGTCGAAGACCCGCACGATGGTCAGCTCGTTCATTCCGCCCCCTCTTGCAGCTGCCGCAGGTGCTCGTCCAGGCGGTCGAATCCGGACTCCCAGAACCGCCGATACTCCGCGACCCAGCCGGCGACGTCGGCCAGCGGGCCCGCTTCCAGGCGGCACGGGCGCCACTGCTTGGTGCGGCCCCGGCTGATCAATCCGGCCTGCTCCAGCACTTTCAGGTGCTTCGAGACGGCCTGCAGGCTCACCTCGAACGGCTCGGCCAGCTCGTTGACGGTGGCCTCGCCACGGGTGAGCCGGGCGAGGATCGCGCGCCGGGTCGGGTCCGCCAGGGCGGCGAACGTGGTGCTCAGCTGATCTGTCGGCATCGGCGCTCAATCACTTGGTTAATTAACTACCTGGTTGAATATAGCCCGGATGTCAACCCTTGAGAGCCGGGTCACTTCGGGCTCGGGTTTCCAATAGTAGGAAGTCCTAGTAAATTGGGAGGATGAGCGGCAGCGACCTGTACCGTCCCGCGAACCCGGTCCGGTTCGTCACGGCATCCAGCTTGTTCGACGGCCACGACGCCTCGATCAACATCATGCGCCGGATCCTGCAGTCCCAGGGCGCGGAGGTGGTGCACCTCGGCCACAACCGGTCCGTCGACGAGGTGGCCACGGCCGCGATCGCCGAGGACGTCCAGGGCGTCGCCATCTCCGCCTACCAGGGCGGGCACGTCGAGTACTTCAGCTACCTCGTGGAGCTGCTGAACGAGCGCGGCGCGGGGCACATCAAGGTGTTCGGCGGCGGCGGTGGCGTCATCGTGCGCGAGGAGATCGACCTGCTGCATTCGCGCGGCGTGGCGCGGATCTTCTCGCCGGAAGACGGCTACGAGATGGGCCTGCCGGGCATGATCAACCTGATGATCAAGGAGTGCGACAGCGACCTGTCCGCGCAGCCGCCCGCCTCGGTCGACAAGCTGCTGTCCGGCGACGTTCAGGCGCTTGCCCGGGTGATCACCCAGCTGCAGCGCGAAAACCTGCCGGAGGAATGGCTCACGGCAATCAACGAGGCCGCCGGGAAGAAGCACGTGCCGGTTCTCGGCATCACCGGCACCGGCGGTTCCGGCAAGTCCTCGCTCACCGACGAGCTGATCCGCCGTTTCCGCCTCGACCAGGAAGACAAGCTGCGCATCGCGGTGCTCGCGGTCGACCCGTCGCGGCGCAAGGGCGGCGGGGCGCTGCTCGGCGACCGCATCCGGATGAACTGCCTCGACGGTTCGCCGGTGTACTTCCGTTCGCTCGCCACCCGCACCACCAGCGGCGAGATCCCGACCGGGCTGAGCGAGTCGATCCTCGCCTGCAAGGCGGCCGGATTCGACCTGGTGATCGTGGAGACGCCGGGCATCGGCCAGGGCGACGCGGGCATCGTCGACTACGTGGACGAGTCGCTGTATGTGATGACGCCGGAGTTCGGCGCCGCGTCGCAGCTCGAGAAGATCGACATGCTCGACTTCGCCGACGTGGTCGCGATCAACAAGTTCGAGCGCCGCGGCGCCGAGGACGCGCGTCGTGATGTCGCGCGTCAGCTGGTGCGCAACCGCGAGGCGTTCGGCTCCGCGCCCGAAGAGATGCCGGTGTACGGCACGAGCGCGGCGAAGTTCAACGACGACGGCGTGACCGCGTTGTACCAGCACCTGCGCGACATGCTCGCCGACCGCGGGCTGTCGGTGTCGGCCGGTACGCTGCCGGCGGTTTCGGGCAAGGTCTCGACGGACGCCAGCACGATCATCCCGGGCAACCGGGCGCGCTACCTCGCCGACATTTCCGAGACGGTGCGCGGGTACCACGAGCAGACCGAGAAGCAGGTCGCCGCGGTACGCAAGCGCGAGCACCTCGCCGCGGCCAAGGCCGCGCTGTCCGAAGTGGACGCGAACACCGACGCGCTGGACGGCCTGCTTGCCGCCGCGGAGTCCGATGTGGCCGGCGAGACCACCAAGCTGCTCGAGCGGTTCCAGGCGCTCGCCGCGGAATACCGGCAGGACGAGCTGGTCGTGAAGATCCGCGACAAGGAACTGCACACCCAGCTGTGGCGGGAAACCCTGTCCGGCAACCGGATCCCGCGCGTCGCGCTGCCGCGCTACACCGAGTCCGGCGAGCTGCTTTCCTTCCTGCGCCGGGAAAACCTGCCCGGCTACTTCCCGTACACCGCGGGCGTGTTCCCGTTCAAGCGCGAGGGCGAGGACCCGGCGCGGATGTTCGCCGGCGAGGGCGACGCGTTCCGCACCAACCGCCGGTTCAAGCTGCTGTCGGCCGATTCCGAGGCCAAGCGGCTGTCGACGGCGTTCGACTCGGTCACCCTCTACGGCCACGACCCGGACACCCGCCCGGACATCTACGGCAAGGTCGGCACCTCCGGCGTCTCCATCGCGACGCTGGACGACATGAAGGCGCTCTACGACGGGTTCGACCTGACCGCGCCGAACACCTCGGTGTCGATGACGATCAACGGCCCCGCGCCCACGATCCTCGCGTTCTTCCTCAACACCGCGATCGACCAGAAGTTCGCCGCGTTCCGCGAGGAGCACGGGCGCGAGCCGGCCGCGGACGAGGCGGTGCAGCTGCGCGAATGGGCGTTGCGGAACGTGCGCGGCACCGTGCAGGCGGACATCCTCAAGGAAGACCAGGGCCAGAACACCTGCATCTTCTCCACCGAGTTCAGCCTGCGGATGATGGCCGACATCCAGGAGTGGTTCATCCAGCACGGGGTGCGCAACTTCTACTCGGTGTCGATCTCCGGCTACCACATCGCCGAGGCCGGGGCGAACCCGATCTCGCAGCTGGCCTTCACGCTCGCCAACGGGTTCACCTACGTCGAGTCGTACCTGGCGCGCGGCATGGACATCGACGATTTCGCGCCGAACCTGTCGTTCTTCTTCTCCAACGGGATGGACGCGGAGTACTCGGTGCTCGGCCGGGTCGCACGGCGGATCTGGGCCGTGGCGATGCGCGAGCGGTACGGCGCGAACGACCGGTCGCAGAAGCTCAAGTACCACGTGCAGACGTCCGGCCGGTCGCTGCACGCGCAGGAGATGAGCTTCAACGACATCCGCACCACGCTGCAGGCGCTGTGCGCGCTGTACGACAACGCGAACTCCTTGCACACCAACGCGTTCGACGAGGCGATCACCACGCCTTCGGAGTCGTCGGTGCGGCGTGCGATGGCCATCCAGATGATCATCAACAAGGAGTGGGGCCTGTCGAAGAACGAGAACCCGCTGCAGGGTTCGTTCGTCATCGACGAGCTGACCGACCTGGTCGAGGAGGCCGTGCTCACCGAGTTCGACCGGATCTCCGAACGCGGCGGCGTGCTCGGCGCGATGGAGACCGGCTACCAGCGCGGCCGGATCCAGGACGAATCGCTGCTGTACGAACGCAAGAAGCACGACGGCTCGCTGCCGATCATCGGCGTCAACACGTTCCGCAACCCGAAGGCGGGGGAGGACGACGTCGAGGTGGAGCTGGCCCGCGCGACCGAGGACGAGAAGCAGTCCCAGCTGCGCAGGCTCGCCGAGTTCCAGCAGGGGCACCGCGAGCAGGCCCAGCAGGCGCTCAAGGCGCTGCGCGACGCGGCCACCCGCGGCGGCAACCTGTTCGACGTGCTGATGGATGCCGCGCGGGTGTGCTCGCTCGGTCAGATCACCGAGGCGTTCTTCGAGGTCGGCGGCCAGTACCGGCGCAACGTCTGACCCGTCACGCCCGGTCGGCCGCCAGCCGCCACATCGGGACGAGGACCCGGCCCTGCTCGTCGACGTCCAACGCGTCGAGCGCGGTCGGGTCCGGCTTTTCGTCCTCCGAAACGGCGGCGACCGCGGCGATGAGGCCCTCGCGGCTCATCGCGGTGGTGTAGACGGCTGGTTCGAGCGCGCTGATCGTCCAGCCGTCGCCGACCGTTTCGCGCAGATTCTGCTCGGTAATCCGGTACGGCACCGGGAAGTTCGCCGGCACTGAGTCGGAGAAGCAGAAGATGTTCAGCCGCGCGCCGGGCTTGGTCGCGCGCCCGAGCGCCGCCACGTACGCGTGCCGCTGGTCTTCGTCGAGACAGTGGTAAAGCGCACTGTCGAGGACCGCGTCGAAGCGGCCTTCGTACCCGTCGAGCCGGGTTGCGTCGGCCTGGTCGAAGGTGACCTCCAGGCCGCGCTTCGCGGCGGTTTCGCGGGCCCGTGCGAGCGCGGTCGGCGCGCCGTCGAGACCCGTGACGCGGTGTCCGCGAGACGCGAGGTACAGCGCGTTTTCGCCCAGGCCGCAACCGATGTCGAGCACTTCGCCGCGGAATCCGCCGTCCGCTTCGAGCGCGACCACCGCGGGCTGCGGGCCGGCGATGTCCCACGGGATCTTCTCCCCGATCGGGGTCTTGCCTTGGTACATCTCCTCGAAGTCGACGTCCGTCACGTCCATCCGGAGCCTCCCTATTCAACGGGTGATGATTTAACGCTAGCGGACCGGACCGGTGATCTGTCAACAGCCCGTGGGAATACCTGCCCGATCCGCGGAGTAGAAGGAGGCATGGATTTCGGGATCTCGACGTTCGTGACCGACGAAGGCATCCGGCCCGACGTGCTGGGCGAGGCGGCGGAGGAGCGCGGGTTCGCGTCGCTCTTCCTCGCGGAGCACTCGCACATCCCGGTGAGCCGCGAAACGCCGTACCCCAGCGGGGGCGAGCTGCCGCGCATCTACTACCGCACGCTCGACCCGTTCGTGGCGCTGACCGCGGCCGCGGTGAACACTTCGGAGCTGGTGCTGGGCACCGGCGTCGTGCTGCTGATCCAGCGCGACGTCATCCACACCGCGAAGGAGGTGGCGTCGCTCGACCTGGTGTCGCGCGGACGGTTCGCCTTCGGCGTCGGAGCCGGGTGGAACCGCGAGGAAATGGCCAACCACGGCACCGACCCGAAGACCCGGGGCGCGCTGCTGAACGAGCAGATCGCCGCGTTGAAGGCGATCTGGACCCAGGAGCAGGCGGAGTTCCACGGCAAGCACATCGACTTCGACCCGATCTTCGCGTGGCCGAAGCCGGTGCGGACGCCGCATCCGCCGATCCTGGTCGGCGGCGCGAGCGACGCGGCGCTGAAGCGGCTGATCGAGCACGGCGACGGCTGGATCCCGAACCCCGCGGTGTCGCCGGACGACGTGCGCCGCGTGCGGCAGCAGCTCACCGAAGCGGGCCGCGGGGACATGCCGTCGCAGCTCTTCGGCGGACCGGCCGACGCGGACGCGATCAAGCAGTACGCCGACGCCGGGCTGGACCACTACGGGATCATGCTGCCGACGCTGCCGGAGGCGGAAACGCTGGCGCTGCTGGACGAATACGCCCGACTCGCCGCTGCTTTCCGCGCCGAGTGACGTGCCGTGAAGGACTCCTCGATCGCCTCGAGGAGTCCTTCACGGACGTTCAGCGGGGGAGCCCGAGCACGCGTTCCGCGGCGGCGGAGAGCAGGACCTGCGTGGTGCCGCCCGCGATGGAGAGGCAACGGGTGAGCAGAAACTCTTGCGCCGCTGGGGTTTCCGCGACCAGCTCCGGCGCGAGTTCGAGGGCGAACTCGGCTGTTTCCTGCCGATGCCGCACCCCGAGCAGCTTCGCCACCGACGATTCCGCCCCCGGCCCGAGCCCGTCCAGCCGCCGCAGCGTCGCCCGCAAGTCGAGCACGGAGCATGCGCTGCCTTGTCCGATCAACGCGCCGAGCCGGTCGCGATCCACGTCCTCGGGCGCGGATTCCAGCAGTGCTTCCACGTTCTCACCCACTGCGGATCCGCGGCCCAGCGCGACGCGTTCGTTCGCCAGCGTCGTGCGCGCGAGCTTCCAGCCCGCGCCGGGTTCGCCGACGACATCGGCGTCCGGAACGAAGACGTCGTCCAGGAAAACCTCGTTGAACACGCTCCGCCCGGTGATCTCGCGCAGCGGCCGCGTGGTGATGCCGTCGGCGCGCATGTTGACGAGGAAGTACGTGATTCCCTTGTGCTTCGGCACATCCGGGTCGGTGCGAGCGAGGCAGATCGCCCAATCCGCTTCGTGAGCCAGCGACGTCCACACCTTCTGCCCGGTCAGCAGCCAGCCGCCGTCGGTCCGGCGCGCCACGGTGCGCAACGACGCGAGATCCGAGCCTGCGCCCGGTTCACTGAATAGCTGACACCAGGTCACTTCGCCGCGGAGCGTCGGCTTGGCGAAGCGTTCGCGCTGGTCGTCGGTGCCGTGCGCGAGAATCGTCGGCACTGCCCAGCCGCCGATCACCATGTCCGGCCGCCGGATGTCCGCCGCGGTCAAGGCGGCGTCGATCCGCAGCTGCGTCGCCGCGTCCGCACCCATGCCGTACGGCTGGGGCCAGTGCGGGGCCAGCAACCCCGAGTCCGCGAGCGCGGTGCGGCGGTTTTCTTCCGGCAGGGCAGCGATTTCCGCGACCAGCCGGGTCACCTCGGCATCCTCGCCGACGTTCACCCCGAGCGTCCGCCGCTTCCCGGCCAACGCCAGGTCCGCGGCCCGCTGGCGCCACTTCCGGGAACCGCCGAGCCACTGCCGCAACGCCAACGCGCGCCGCAGGTACAGGTGCGCCTCGTGCTCCCAGGTGAACCCGATCCCGCCGAGCACCTGGATGCAGTCCTTCGCGTTCTCGACGGCAGCGTCCAACGCCACCGCCGCAGCGCTCGCGACGGCCAGCGGGTCGCCGACCGACGAAGCCGCGTCCCATGCCAGCGCCTCGGCCGCTTCGGTGCGGCACAACATCTCCGCGCAGAGGTGTTTCACCGCCTGGAAAGCGCCGATCACCTGGCCGAACTGCTCCCGGACCTTGGCGTACTCGACGGCCGTCGTCAGGCACCAGCGCGCCACGCCCGCCGCTTCCGCGACCGCGAGCGTCGCCGCGAGATCGCGGACGTCCGGCAGGTCCAGCACCTCGCCCGGCACGTCGGCCCTTGCCCGCCCCAGCGACCGGGAAAAGTCGAAGGGCGCCAACGGTTCCACCGCTGTTCCGGGCGGACTCAAGACGTACCGATCACCGCGCGGCACGAGCAACCACGACTTAGCGTCCGCACCCGGTACGGTCGCCGACTCTTCCAACTGCACCGCGACCTGCGCGGTCCCCTCGGCGATCTCGGCGGCGAGTTCCTTCGAATGCTCCGCGAGCAGCAGCCCCGCCAGCGCGGTGCTCAGCAGCGGCCCCGGCACCAGCGCCTCCGCCGCGGCCGCGAGCCCGGCCGCGAGATCCGCGACTGTCCCGTCCGCACCGTTCACCGACGCTGGCAACGCAACGCCGGTAATGCCGAGCGCGGCGAACCCGTCCGGGAGACTGGCCCCCGTGGTTTCGGCCGCGCGCACAGCGGCGACCGGATCGTGTGCCGCCGCCCAATCCCGCACAGCGGCGGCGAGCGCGGTTTGTTCCTCGGTGAGCGCGACCGGCATCGGTCTCCTCCTCGCGGGGTACAGAGCTACTGGCGAGTGTAGAACGTGTTACAGTTTTTCCGCCAGGCGGTCGAGAGTTGAACCTTTCTCCAGGGCAGGTACGCTTAGCCGGAAACTGGAACGAGTTCCGCAAGACGGCTTGCGTGACGACAGAGGGGATTGCGATGCCGGGGAAGGCGAAGACGCCGGCGGCGAAAACGCGGGCGAACGGCCTCGGCGCGATGGGCGAGGAACTGGGCTCCGCGGCCCAGCGGGACCGCCGCCGCCGCATCATCGACGCGACGCTCTCGCTGGCCTCGAAGGGCGGCTACGACGCGGTGCAAATGCGCGCGGTCGCCGAGAAGGCGGACGTCGCGCTGGGCACGCTCTACCGGTACTTCCCGTCGAAGATTCACCTGCTCGTGTCAGGGTTGGCTCAGCAGTTCGAGGCCGCGCACGAGAAGATTCAACGAAGCGCGATCCCCGGCGAAACCCCCGCCGAACGCCTGATGTTCGTCCTGGGCCGCAACACCCGCCTGATGCAGCGCGATCCGCACCTCACCGAGGCGATGGTGCGCGCGTTCATGTTCGCCGACACCTCCGCGGCCGCCGAGGTCGAACTGGTCGGCAGGCTGATGGAAGACATGTTCGCGAGCGCGATGGGCATCGACGACCCCACCGAAGCGGACCGCGACATCTTCCACGTAGTCGCCGATGTGTGGATGGCGAACCTGGTCGCCTGGGTGACCCGCCGCGCCTCCGCCGCCGATGTGGCCAGCCGCCTGGAGCTCTCCGTCCACCTGCTGCTGGACAAATAGCCGCGGGCGTGAGGGCCACCCTGAGGGAATCTGATTCCGTGAGGGTTCCCCTCACGACCCTCGGCTAGCCCGCGACGCCCCGCGACGGCCGTGAGGGACCCCTTCACGGACTTGGATTCCCTCAAGGAGCCCTTCACGGCCCGCTCGCGCCGCCCGCGCCACGCCCGCTTGCCCCGCGCCCACTCGCTTCGCGCCCGCGCACCTCGCGCCTCGCGCCCGCTCGGGATGCCGCCCCAATGCGGCATTGGGTGCATCCCTCGCACCGAACGCCACATTGGGTGCGTCCCACGCACCGAACGCCACATTGGGTGCGTCCCACGCACCGAACGCCACATTGGGTGCATCCCACGCACCGAACGCCACATTGGGTGCATCCCACGCACCCAATGCCACTTTGGGTGCGTCACATGCACCCAATGCCACATTGGGGCGCAAGCCCCCACCTCAAGCAAACCGCCGCCGATGCACTCAACTGTCGGTGCACCCACACCACCCCCGCACCCCGATACGAAGCTCTCCTGCGGTCTGAGGGTGCTTGTCAAGGCATCTTTCCCGCCTTGACAAGCACCCTCAGACCGTCAGCACAATCAAGCTTCGGGGTGCCCCGCGCAACCACAAGCGATGTCGCCGCCAGGCGACGAGCAAAACTGTCAGACCCGAACGTTACGGTGCTGGAGTGGAGTTCGACCAGACCACCCAAGCCACCTACCTCCCCTCGGATCCCCCGCGAGAGGGAGTCCTGGCGCTGTGGGGCGACGAGATCGAGGGAGACACCCCGATCCAGCTAGTCCTGCCCGGCGGCGGAAAATTCTCCCGCACCGAGGTCATGGCGAGACTCGTCCCACTGGAGAAAGCGATCCCCCGCCTCCTCGTAGTACCGGACGAAACCAGCCCCGCGCTGTCAGCCTGGTCAGCAGTAGTCAACGCCGGAGTGAACCTGGTAGCGCGCGGCCGCCTGCGTCCAGCGTCCACCCCGAGCGGCCTGGGCACCTGGCGAGTAGGCCCCCTCGACGCATCCGACGAAGAACTCCTCCGCGGACTAGCCGCCGCATTGCCGCCCGAAGCACACGCCCTCCCCCTATCCGGCGTGAAACGAATCCGCCTGCACTCACCGGAATCCCTGGTCCGCGCGGTATGGGACGCGGCAGCGGACGTCCTCGTGCGGAGCCCGGCCGCAACGATCGGCTCCGGCGGCGCAGCATTCGCGGAATCACAGCCCACCCTGCTGGACCCAGACGGCGCGGCCTGGCTCACCGAACTGGAAGCCCGCAGCCCAGACGGCGCACAACTATTGCTGCGGATCGAAGCGACCGACGAGGAATTCGCCGGAGTCCTCGCCGTCCGCTCGACCCTGGAACCGAGCCTGGTCGTCGAAGCGGCCACCCTCTGGGACGCGCCCGAAGCGGTCCTGCACCGGCTGGGCGACCAGGTCGAAACGCAGCTCCTGCTGGGCCTGAGGCGAGGCGCCCGAGCCTGGCCGCCGCTGGGCCGGATCCTGTCCGAACCCGCACCCACCACGCTCCCGCTCACGGACGACGAGGTAGTCGACCTGCTCGGCACCGGCGCGCGTGACCTGGGCGGCGCGGGCATCGAAGTCCTGTGGCCCAAGGATCTTTTCGCCGGAGAAGTACGGGCGAAGGCGAGCGTCACGCAGGCTCCGGCGAGCGAATCCGGTCCCGCGTTCCCGCTCAACGGCCTGCTGGAGTTCCGCTGGCGGCTCAGTCTCGGCGGCAGCGAGCTCACCGACGAGGAGGTCGCGGCGCTCGCCGAAGCCAAACGTCCGCTGGTCCGGTTGCGCGGGCAGTGGGTGAAGCTCGATCCCGCCTTGCTGGCCCGGATGCGGGCCCGGCGCTCGAGGCTCACCGGTGCGGAAGCGTTGGCCGCCGCGCTCACTGGCGAGCTGGAGGTCGACGGCGAACGAGTCGAGTTCGCCCCGCAACCAGCACTGTCCGGGCTCGCCGAGCGGTTGCGGGAGAGGGAACCCGCGCCGGTCGAGGAACCAGCTGGGCTCACCGCCACCCTGCGGCCGTATCAACGGGCTGGGCTCGGCTGGCTCATCGCGATGACCGAACTCGGCCTCGGCGCCTGCCTCGCCGACGATATGGGGCTGGGCAAGACAATCCAGCTCATCGCCCTGCACCTGCACCGCCGCGCGCAGGCAGCGGGCCCCACGCTCGTGCTGTGCCCGACGTCGTTGCTGGGCAACTGGGAACGCGAGTTCGGCAAGTTCGCGCCGGACGTGCCGGTGCGCCGCTTCCACGGCGGCGGACGGCATCTCGACGACCTGGCCCCGGACGAGGTCGTGCTCGCCACGTACGGGGTGCTGCGCCGCGACCGGGAGCTGCTGTCCGAAGTGGACTGGGGCATGGTCGCCGCGGACGAGGCGCAACACGTCAAGAATCCGTTGTCCGCCACGGCGAAAGAACTGCGGCAGGTACCGGCGGCGGCCCGCGTCGCGCTCACCGGCACGCCGGTGGAGAACCGGCTCACCGAACTGTGGTCGCTGCTCGACTGGACCACGCCGGGGCTGCTCGGTCCGCTGGAGAAGTTCCGCCGCACCGTGGCGCGGCCGATCGAACGGGACCGGGACGAGACGGTCACCGGAAGGCTCGCCGCGACGGTCCGTCCGTTTCTGTTGCGCCGCCGCAAAACCGACCCGGACATCGCGCCGGAACTGCCGCGGAAAACCGAGACCGACCGGTACGTCCCGCTCACCGCCGAGCAGACCACGCTGTACGAGGCGGTGGTGCGGGAGAACCTCGCGCAGATCCGGGAAGCACAAGGGGTTCAGCGGCGCGGCCAGGTGCTGAAGCTGCTCACCGAACTCAAGCAGATCTGCAACCACCCGGCGCACTACCTCAAGGAAAGCAGCGGCGCGCTGAGCGGACGGTCGGGCAAGCTCGCCGCGTTCGAGGAACTGCTGGACGTCATCCTCGACGAGGGCGAGAGCGTGCTGGTGTTCAGCCAGTACGTGCGGCTGTGCCGGTTGCTGGAGCGGCGGCTCGCCGAACGCGGGCTGCCCACCGCGCTGCTGTCCGGCGAGGTCGGGCCGAAGCAGCGCGACGAGATGGTGGCCGCGTTCCAGTCCGGCGAGGTGCCGGTGTTCCTGTTGTCGCTCAAGGCGGGCGGCGTCGGGCTCAACCTCACCCAGGCCACGCACGTGATCCACTACGACCGCTGGTGGAACCCGGCGGTGGAGGACCAGGCCACCGACCGCGCGTACCGGATCGGGCAGGACCGGCCGGTGCAGGTGCACCGGCTGATCGCCGAGGGCACGCTGGAGGAACGCGTCGCCGCGGTGCTGGAAACCAAGCGCGGGCTGGCCGACGCGGTCGTCGGGGCGGGGGAGGACTGGATCACCGAACTGTCCGACGACCAGCTCGCCGACCTGGTCCGGCTCGGGAGCGGCTGATGCCGCCGCGGCGGACGTTCGGCCACCGGTGGTGGGGCCGGGCGTGGGTGGAGGCGCTGGAGCAGCGCGCCAAACTCGATCCGAACCGGCTGCCGCGCGGGCGGACGTACGCGCGTAAGGGCGTCGTGGACCAGCTGGCGATCAGCGCGGGCGAGATCACCGCGTGGGTGCGGGGAAGCCGCCCGGATCCGTACCGGGTCGCGATCCGGATGCGCGAGTTCAGCGCGTCGGAATGGGACAAGCTGCTCGACGTCGCCGGTCGCCGCCTCGGGCACGCCGCGGCCCTGCTCGACGGCGAACTGCCCGAGGAACTGGCCGTCCAGTCGCGGGAGGCCGGGGCCGACCTGCTGCCCGGACCAGGCGATCTGCGGCCGCGCTGTTCCTGTCCGGACAGCGCGAATCCGTGCAAACACGTGGCGGCGGTGTACTACCTGGTCGCCGACGAGGTGGACGCCGATCCGTTCGTGCTGTTCACCCTGCGCGGCCGGGGCCGGGACGAGGTTTTGGCTCAACTGCGCGAATTGCGGACCCCCAGTGCCGCTCGCCCGGCTCGCGCGCCGGAGGTCGGGCTGACGCCGAAAAAGGCGTACGCACGGCGGATCGCGCCGCTGCCGCCGTTGCCCGCGATTCCCGGCGAACCCGGTCCGCCCGCCGTGCTCGACCTCGACCCGCCCGCGCGCTCCGGCCTGACGTCCGCCGGCCTCGCCGCCCTGGCCGCCGACGCCGCGTCGCTCGCGCTAGACCTGCTGCATGCCCGGGATGCCTTGGCGGACTTGACTTTCGCCGAGGACCTGGCGCGTCGAGCCGCCCGGCCGGGCGCGGACGTGTTCGGGCTGGCCGCTGCCGCCGAGGTCGCGCCGTCGGAGCTGATCGTGTCGGCACAGGCATGGCGAGAAGCGGGCCGCAGCGGGCTCGCGGCACTGCGGGACGTGTGGAGCCCCGGCCCCGGACCGTTGGCGGCGGCTCGGGCGGAACTCGCGGAGTTGGCGGGGGAGGTGAAGGTGTGGCGCAACCGGGTGACGGCCGGGCCAGTGCAGCTGCGATACGGACGGGACAGCCGGTGGTACCGATTCGTGCGCGTCGCGGGGCAGTGGTGGCCGGACGGACCTCCGGCCGAGCAGCCGGTCGATCTCGCTTACCCCGCGGAGAGCTGAATCGCTTACGGAGAGTAAAACGAGACGGTACGTCTCGTTTCGTGCTAGCGTCGGCGGCATGACGAGAACATGGGTGATCACCGGGGCGAGCCGCGGCCTGGGGCAGGCGCTGGCTTTGGCCGCGGCGGAGGCGGGCGACCGAGTGCTGG
Organism: Amycolatopsis sp. CFH S0740; assembly: GCF_004522315.1. Classification (NCBI taxonomy): domain Bacteria; kingdom Bacillati; phylum Actinomycetota; class Actinomycetes; order Pseudonocardiales; family Pseudonocardiaceae; genus Amycolatopsis; species Amycolatopsis sp. CFH S0740. The sequence continues at coordinate 24,257 of NZ_SDLS01000031.1, forward strand.
CGACCGTCCGCACGCCGGGCAGCGCGCCGGAACACCGGAACGTCGTGGAGCACGTGCTCGACGTACGGGACCGGGCCGCCGCGCGGGAAACCGTGCAGCGGGCCGTGGCCGAGTTCGGCCGGCTGGACGTCGTGGTGAACAACGCCGGGTACGGACTGGTCGGCATGGCTGAGGAGGTAAGCGAGGAGGAAGCGCGGAACATTCTGGAGACGAACCTGCTGGGCGCGTTGTGGCTGACCCAAGCCGCGCTGCCGGTGTTGCGCGAGCAGAAATCGGGGCACGTCGTGCAGATCTCTTCGGTCGGCGGTGCCGGTTCGGTGCCGGGATTCGGGCTGTACAACGCGAGCAAATGGGGCCTGGAGGGGATGAGCGAGGCGATCGCGCAGGAGGTCGCGGAGTTCGGCGTGCGCGTGAGCATTGTCGAACCGGGCGGGATGGACACCGAATGGGCGACCGGCAGCATGCGGTTCACCGCCCCGAACCCGGCGTACGACGGGTTGCGCGAGCGGATGTTCGGCACGACGACCGTCCCGTGGGCGACCGCCGGCACCGGCGGCGGCACTCCGCCCGCCGAGATCGCCGCGGAGATCCTGCAGCACGTCAACGACCCCGCCGACCAGCGCCTGCGCGTCCTGACCGGTGCCGATGCCCCCGGAATGGTCGCGGCAGCACTGTCCGGACGGCTGACGGATTACCGTCAGGACAAGCGTTTCTCCGACGCGGAGATCTGAGATGGCACGCGCCAGCACCCGAGCCCGAGTGCACGCCGCGGTGCTCTCCCTCGCCGCCGAATCCGGTTTCGGCGGCCTGACCATGGAGGGCATCGCGGCCCGCGCCGGTGCCGGGAAGCAAACGCTGTACCGCACATGGTCCTCGCCCGCCGCGGTGCTGCTTGACGCGCTGCTGGAGCAAAGCCTCGACGCTTCCGGCGAAGTCGCCATCCCGAACACCGGCGATCTTCGAGCGGATCTGGAAACCCTGGTCCGCGGCATGATCGCCGAACTGACTGATCCGGCGACCGACCGCCTGCTCCGCGCGGTGACCGCCGAACTGCAAACCGATCCGGCCATCGGCGCCGAAGTCCTGGACCGCCTGCTGGGCCCGCAACTGCGCGCGATCGCCGACCGCCTGGCCCGCGCCGAAGTCGCATGCCCGGAAGACGGCGCGGAACTGCTGCTGGGCCCGGTTTTCCACCGCTGGCTCCTGCGCACCCGGCCGTTCACGGAGGACTGGCCCGCCGCCCACGTGGAAAGGGTGCTGCGCGCGGTGTCGCCGGGCGGCTAGTTTCGCGTCGGGCACTGCGTACTGCTGAGTGCTGACCGCGCGGTGCCACGGAACAAGGCTGATTCTCCGCAGCAGAACCAGCCCGGAGACGATTCGCGCGCCGCTTGGCGACCTCGCTGGCGCCCCTGCGCGGAGATTCAGCCGGGAGCTCGATCCGAACCGCGCGCAGGCCAGGTCAGCTACCGGCTGACTCGGTCCCCCGAAGCTCCACGCAACACCCGCCGTCGCGCGGCGCGACCCGGGCTGTCGTCACCCCGGGGACCTGGAGTCCTTCCACGACGCCGCTCAAGAACCGGTCCGTCATCCCGCACACCAGGTCCGGTGCGCGGCCGGCCAGCGGCTGGAACGGGCAGTTGCGCAGGCGCAGGCACACCGGCGTCTCGCGGTTCGGCTCGAAACCATGCCGGGCCAAAACCGTGCTCGTCAGGGTCAGTCCGCGTTCCGTGCCCAGCCGACCTGGGCGGGAGCGTTCGCGTTCGGCGGCTCCGGCGGCGGCGCCGTGCCGTCCGGCCTCGCGCAGGGCGGCGTCCCTGGCCGGTTCGCCGGGGGCCGCCGACGCGACCGCGTCCACCAGGATCGCGGCCAGGACGTCCGGCTGCCGGGGCGGGATGGAGATCGCGAAGTCGGTCGCGGCGGGTTCGTAGACCTTCGGGGCGCGGCCCACCTTGCGGACGCCGCCGACGGTCTCGTAGCGGGCGCGCAGGAGGCCGGCCGTCACGAGTTTGTCCAGGTGGAACGCGGCCAGCTTGCGCGAGATGCCGACCGCCGCGGCCGCCTCCTCGCGCGTCACCGGGCGGCCGGCGTCGCGGATGAAGGCGTACATCCCCCGGCGCAGGTCCTCGTCCAGCGCCGCTACCGCGCGGATGGTCGCCAGGTCACTCGTCACACACCCACGATAACGCCCAGCGAGGTTCCCGGAACCCTCCACCTGGCTTGTTCACCTGGTCACATTGACTCCGCCGGGCAATAAGACAAAGATTTATCGGCGAAACCCTGTCCTGTCGCCGCCTGAAGCCCGAGGATCGCCCATGCAGTCGTCCGGAACCGCCCTCCGCGTCGTCCACGAGCCCGTCCCCGGCTTCGACCTGGCCGCGGCCGAAAACGCGGCGGGGGACTTCCTGCGCGCGCTCGGCATCAGCCTCGACTCGGAGAGCCTGCGCGGCACCCCCGGCCGGATGGCCCGCGCGTACGCCGAGCTGTTCACGCCGCGCGCGTTCGACCTCACCACGTTCCCCAACGACGAGGGCTACGACGAACTGGTGCTGGCCCGCGACATCCCGGTCCGGTCGGTCTGCGAACACCACCTGCTGCCGTTCATCGGGGTCGCGCACGTCGGGTACCTGCCGGGCGAGCGGATCCTGGGACTGTCGAAGCTGGCGCGGGTCGTCGAGCATTTCGCGTGCCGGCCGCAGGTGCAGGAACGCCTGACGAAGCAGATCGCGGGCTGGCTCGGCGACCAGCTGTCCCCGAAGGGCGTCGGTGTGGTGATCGAGGCCGAACACACCTGCATGACCCTGCGCGGCGTGCAGGCGACCGGCTCGTCCACGGTGACGTCCACTTTGATGGGCACGCTGCGTGAGGACGCCCGGTCGCGTCAGGAGTTTTTCTCGTTGACCGGGGTCAACGCCTGAGCGTGGGTCCAGTCGAGGAAGTGTTCGACCCCGCGCACCACGTGGGCGCTGCGGATTGACGGGAACACGTCGAACGCGTGCTGTGCCCCCGCGAGTTCCGCGTACGCCACCGGATGGGCGGATTTAGCGCGCAGCCGGGCGACGAACTCCCGCGCCTCCGCGACCGGGACGAGTGAATCGTGCTTGCCGTGGATCACGAAGAACGGCGGTGCGTCCTCGGCGATCCGGTCCATCGGGGACGCGGCGAGGTAGTCGTCCAGCCGGTGCTCCGGCGCGAACACCCTGCGCGCCATCAGGCTTTCCAGGCGGTACCGGCTTTCCTCCTCGCCGGTCGACGCGGCGATGTCGTACACGCCGTAGTGCGGCACGCAGGCCTGCACGCTCGTGTCCGCCTCCTCGAACCCGGGCTGCAGCGCCGGGTCGTTCTGGGTCAGCGCGAGCAGTGCGGCCAGGTGCCCGCCCGCCGAACCGCCGGTCACCGCGACGAAGCGCGGGTCGCCGCCGTACTCGGCGATGTGTTCGCGGATCCAGGCGAGCGCTTGCTTGGCCGCCACGATGTGCGCCGGCCAGCGCGACGCGGGGGAGAGCGGGTAGTTGATCGCGACGCAGACCCAGCCGCGTCGGGCGAGGTGGCGCATCAGCGGCAGGCCCTGCTGTTCCTTGTTGCCGATCGTCCACGCGCCGCCGTGGATCTGCAGCAGCACCGGGGCGTCGCGGACGGTTTCGCGCGGACGGTAGACGTCCAGCAGGAACCGTTTGCCGCCGGGGGCGTACGCGACGTTCCGGTCGCGCACGACGTCCGGCTCGTGCATCCGGAACGGCATCAGCAAGCGTCCCCACGGCGTCGAGAAGTCCGAGGGGTTCTCCAGGCTGTCCCGGTAGTCCTCGCCGAGCGCTTCGACGAGCGCGGCCTCGACTTCGAGGCGCGCCTTCAGCGAGGTCCCGATGAGCGACGCGAAACCGGCCGCGGACAGCCCGGCCAGCGCCAGCCCGATCCGGTCGCTCGGGCGGCGGACCCCGTGGCGCGCGACGTGCTGCACGGTGTCGGCCGCGGTGAGCGCGAGCAGGTGCGGCGCGAGTTCGCCGGTGAGCCAGCCGGCGAAGAACACCGGGATCGAGGTCGGCCGCGGTTTCGGCGGCCGCAGGGCGAGTGCGGCGAGACCGAGCTGCGCCGCCCGGCGGGTCACGAAGTCCGGTTTCACCTGCCCGATGCTACCTCCGCCGAGCGCCGTCGCCAGGGTTCTGCCTTACGCTGGAAGACATGCAGCGACTGAGCGGGCTGGACGCGAGCTTCCTCTACCTGGAGACGCCCTCGCAGGTCCTGCACGTCTGCGGCCTGCTCACCCTCGACGGTTCGACCATGCCCGGCGGCTACGCGTTCCCCGAGTTCAAGCGCCGCCTCGCCGAACGCGTCGCGGTGATCCCGGCGTTCCGCCGCAAACTCCACAATCCGCTCTGGAACCTGAACCATCCGGTGTGGGTCGAGGACGAGGATTTCGACCTCGACAACCACGTGCACCGCATCGGCCTGCCCGCGCCGGGCGACGACCGCGAGCTCGCCGAGATGTGCGCGCACATCGCCGGGCAGCGGCTCGACCGCGCGCATCCGCTGTGGCAGTGCTACGTGATCGAGGGCCTGTCGGACGGGCGGCTGGCGGTGCTGCTGAAAATGCACCACGCGAGCGTCGACGGCGTCGGCGGGGCCAGCCTGATCGGCTACCTCGCCGGTCTCGAACCCGACGCGCCGCTGCCGGAGCTGCCCGACGACGAGCGCGAGAACGACGGTCTCCCCACCCGGTTGCGGCTGCTGCGCGAGAGCGCCGATTCGCTGCTGCACCGACCGTTCGAGATCGCCCGGCTGCTGCCCGAGCTGCTGGGCCTGGTGCCGAAGTGGGCGATGAAAACTGTGCGCGGCAAGGGAATGCCGGTGCCCTTCACCGCGCCGCGGACCTCGCTGAACGGCACCATCACCGGCCACCGTTCGGTCGCCTTCGCGCAGTTCGACCTCGACGCGGTGAAGCAGGTGAAGGACGCTTTCGGCGTCACCGTGAACGACGTGGTGCTGGCGCTGGTTTCCGGTGCCCTGCGGCAATTCCTGCTCGGCCGCGGCGAACTGCCGGGCGACCCGCTGGTGGCGACGGTTCCGGTGTCGGTGCACGAACGCACGGAACGCGATCGCGGCAGCAACCGGGTTTCGGCCTTTTTCGCTTCGCTGCCCACGCATTTGCCCGACCCGGCGGCGCGGGTGTTCTTCCTGGCCGAGGCGAACCGGCGGGCGAAGGACCACCATTACGACATCGACGCCGACATGCTCGCCGACTGGGCCCAGTTCTCCCCGGCGACGGTGTTCGGGCTGGGCGTGCGCGCGTATTCGGCGCTGCGGCTGGCCGAACGGCACCCGGTGGTGCACAACCTGATCATCTCGAATGTGCCCGGGCCGCCGATGCCGCTGTATTTGCTGGGCGCGCGGATCACCGGCCTGTATCCGCTGGGGCCGGTGTTCCACGGGGCGGGGCTCAACATCACGGTGCTGTCGAACGACGGCAAGGTGGGCGTCGGGTTGTTGGGGGCCAAGGAATTGGTGAAGGACCTGTGGCCGCTGGCGGACGCGTTGCCGGAGGCGATGGACGAGCTGAGCAAGGCCGCGCCGGTCTGATCGAGGACGCGCGGAATGCCGATGCTGTCCGCCGTCGCTCGAAGTCCACTGTGGACACCTGAGACCGCAGGGTCCTGACCGGAACCAGGTGGAAGTTCCGCGGGTAGGCGATGAGTGCACAGTGCACTGCGCCTAGCGGAAGCCGGTGCGCAGTGTCGTTCTCGTCGCCGCCGTGGCTGCCGACAATGAGGCACGAGGCAACCGCCCACGCCTTGGCCCGGAGCACGAAGCGGCACAGGCCCCTCCAGAAGGAAATCGGGACAGCATGAGGACCGACGGCACGAAATACAGCAACTTCAGCGGCTGGATCGACCGGCCGGACGACGTGCGGCCCGCGCTGGACGGTGATCTCACCTGCGACATCGCGGTCATCGGCGGTGGCATGGGCGGCATGGCGGCCGCGCTGCGCCTCGCGGAGCGCGACCAGGACGTGGTCCTGCTGGAGGCCGAGTTCTGCGGCTACGGCTCGGCCTCGCGCAACGGCGGTCAGATCGCCGGTGCTCCGGGCGGTGACCTGCGGATGCTCAGCGTCCAGTCCCCGAAGAAGATGCCGGTCATGGTCAAGCTGGCCGAGCACGCGGGCCACTACGTGGAAGACCTCATCAAGACGCACGCCATCGACTGCGACTACGTGCCGAACGGCCTGGTCTGGGGTGCGGTCTCGCCCCTCATGATGCTCCGGGTGCGCACTCAGGCGGCGGTCCTGCGCGCCTTCGGCGGGCAGGGGACCGTCGGCAGCCGGGAGGAACTCGGCCTCCCCGCCGGCTTCGTGGGCGGGATGCGGGAATCCATCGGCGGGATGCTGAACCCGGGCAAGCTCGCCCGCGGGGTCCGCCGCGCGCTGCTCGCCTCCTCGGCCAGGGTCTTCGAGCAGTCGCGGGTGAGCGACGTCCGGCGGACCGGCCGCGTCGTCGAGATCACCACACCGCACGGCACCGTGCGGGCCGACAAGGTGGTGCTCGCGACCAGCGTCTACGGCGGCGAGTGGGACATCACGCCCAAGAACCTCGCGACCCCGCTGTACGTCATCGAGGCCGAGTCGGAACCCATCGCGCCGGAGCGGCTCGCCGAGCTGGGCTGGACCAGCCGGTCCGGCATCATCACCCAGCACCAGCTGATGACCCACTACCGGCTCACCGAGCGCAACACCATTGTCTGCGGGGTGCGCCAAGCGCAGCGCGGCCCGACCTTTCCGCTCCCGAACCGGGTCCCGGACCCCATTGTCGTGCAGGACATGGGGAAGGATCTGGCGAATCGGTTCCCGTCGCTGTCCGACGTGGCCATCGAGCGGGCCTGGGGCGGGTGGATCGGCATCAGCCCGGACTGGCTGGCGGTCGCCGGGCAGGTGGGCGACAACGTCTTCTACTCGATGGCCTGCAACGGCCACGGCCTCTGTCAGGTGCCGTACGTGGCCCACCAGCTCGCCGACTACATCGTCGACGGCGAGATGCCGGACGACCTCGCCGGCATCTGGTCGGACGCCGCGAAGTATTCGCCGTCGATGTCGCTGCTGCTGCAGCCGTTCGTTCTCCGAGTCGTGTGGAGGCTGGACCGGTTCAACGACTTCTTCAACGGCAGCAAGACCCTGGCGCGACGGGTGCTCCGTCGTCGCAGGCGAGGGAACTCCTGAAGGTTCGGGCAGCGCCTGATCTGTGCCGGCCTGGTGCGAGATCGCCGCCCGCCCGGCAATCCCTCCTGGTAGCTGGCGACAGAGCCTAGGCCGAGTCCGCGATCTCCGCCGCCCGCTCCTGTCCGCCGATCGCCGCCTGCACCGAGGTGCACGCCGCCATCAGCGCCGCCACGAACTGGTCCGCCGCGAACACGCACGCGGTATGCCCCGCCGGGATCTCGTACGTCGCCGCCCCCGGGATCCGCCGCGCCAGGCTCCGCTGATGCGCGGGCGCGATGAACCCGTCGCGCGAGGTCACCACGACGGCCGTCGGCAGGGTCAGGGTGTGCAGCCACGGCGTCGAGTCGAAGCGGCCGATCTCGTCCAGCGCGACCGCGATCGCCCACGGGCTCGTCGAGCGGAATTCCTCCAGCGCCCACCGGTGGTCCTCCAGCCGGGCGAGGCGTTCACGGCGGGGTTCGCCGGGGACCAGGCCGATGCGGGCCTGGTCGCGCAGCAAATGCAGGGTGCGGCCGAACAGGTCGAGCGCCACGCGTTGCCGGACGCCGCGGCGGAAGTTGCTCGCCGTCGAGCACAGGACCAGGCCGGTGACGCGGTCGGGATAGCGGTGGGCGGTCAGCTGGCCCACCATGCCGCCCATCGAGTAGCCCGCGACCATGAACTCGTCGATGCCCAGCGCGTCCGCGACCGCGACCACGTCGTCCGCGCAGTCCTCGAGGCTGAAGTCGTGCGAGCGGATGCCCTGGCCGTGCCAGCGCTGATCGAATACCACCACCCGGTGGTTCGCCGACAGCCGTTTCAGCACGGGATACCAGGTGAGCAGCCCGGTGCAGGCGACCGAGTGCAGCAGGAGCACCGCAGGTGCGTGCCGGGGGCCGACGTCGACCACGACGGTTTGGCCGCGGCCGGGCAGGGACAGCGGCTTCGGGTCGGGGACGCCCGCGGTGGGCGGGATGGTCGCGAGTTTCCGCGTTGCTTGCCAGCCGACGTCGCCCAGCGCTGATTTGAGAACTTGTTCCGCACCCACGTCGGCGTGCCACCCCTCTCCGCTTCGCGGTCGATCCACCGCTCGGGCCCCGGTCCCGGGGGTTGCCGAGCCAGCCCATTCCGGCTAAAAATAGAACGTGTTCCACATAGGTGGAGGGAGACCGGAGTGGACTTCACCCCCGACGATACGCAGAGCGAGATCACCTCGCTCGCCGCGCAAGTGCTCGGGAAGGCCGACGAGCCCGCGGACCAGTGGCGAGCGCTGGCCGACGCGGGACTGCTCGCGCTGCCCCTGCCCGCCGACCTCGGGGGTGACGGGCTCGGCGTCGACCACGTGGCCCCCGTGCTCACCGAGGTGGGCCGGGCCGCGGCGGCGGTGCCCGCGTACGCCGTGCTGGCGCTCGGGATCCTGCCGGTCGAGGCGCTCGGCACCCCGGCGCAGCGCGCTGAGTTCCTGCCGCCCGCGGCGGCGGGGGAGACCATTCTCACTGCTGCCTTGCACGAGCCGTCCGCACCGCTGACCTCCATCCCCGGGACCAGCGGTGCGGCGGCGGACGGCGCGTGGGCGGTGACCGGCGTCAAGACGCACGTGCCGTACGCCGCGGAGGCGGAGCGGATTCTCACGCCGATCGCGTTGCCGGGAGGCACCGGCGTCGCGTTGGTGGATCCGCGCGCTGACGGGGTCGAAGTCCTGCCTGCGTACAACGCGACGGGCATGCCGGAGTACACCGTGCGGTTCGACGGCGCGCGGGTGAGCGAAGCGGATTTCTTGCGTGACCGCACGGCAGGGCATGCACTGCAGACGCTGCACCGCTACGCGTTAGCGGGAGCGCTCGCGCTCGGCGACGGACTGCTTGCCGGAGCCCTGGCGTTAACTGCCCAGCACGTCGGCGAGCGCACGCAATTCGGCCGTCCGCTGGCGACTTTCCAAGCGGTGGCACAGCAAATCGCGGACGTCTACGTCGCTTCCCGCACCGTGCATCTGGCCGCGGTGTCGGCGGTGTGGCGGCTGGCGTCCGGATTGGACGCGGACACCGAGCTGGACATCGCGGCGTACTGGCTGACCGAGGAAGCGCCGTCCGCGCTCGCGATCTGTCATCACTTGCACGGCGGCGTCGGCGTCGACCGCACTTATCCGCTGCATCGGTATTCGTCGGCGGTGAAGGACCTCGGCCGCGCGGTCGGGGGAGCGGCGCACCGGCTCGGCCGGCTGGGCGAACGAGTGGCGGGATGAGCATGCACATCGAACTGACGGCCGCGCAACAAGAACTGCGGGCGCAGCTGCGCGAGTACTTCGCGGGCCTGCTGACCGCCGACGAGCGCCGCGCGTTGCTGCGGGAGCGGCACGGGCAGGTGTACCGCGACGTCGTGCGCCGGATGGGCCGCGACGGGAAGCTCGGCGTCGGCTGGCCCAAGGAGTACGGCGGCGGCGGTTTCGGCGAGATCGAGCAGCACATCTTCGTCGACGAAGCCGCCCGCGCGGACGTCCAGTTGCCGTCGGTGACGTTGCAGACGGTCGGGCCGACGCTGCAGGCGTTTGGCACCGAGGAGCAGAAAGCCTTGTTCCTGCCGAAAATCCTGGCCGGGGAAGTGCATTTCGCCATCGGGTACACCGAACCGGAGGCTGGGACGGACCTCGCGTCGCTGCGCACGCGTGCGGTCCGCGACGGCGACGATTACGTGATCAACGGCCAGAAAATCTTCACCACCGGCGGCCACGACGCGGACTACGTGTGGCTCGCCGTGCGCACGGATCCGGACGCGCCGAAGCACAAGGGCATCTCGATCCTCATCGTGGACACCCGCGATCCCGGCTATTCGTGGACGCCGATCATCACCTGCGACGGCGCGCACCACGTCAACGCGACGTTCTACGAGGACGTCCGGGTGCCGGCGAACATGCTGGTGGGCGAGGAAAACCGCGGCTGGCGGCTGATCACGACGCAGCTCAACCACGAGCGCGTGATGCTCGGCCCGGCCGGGCGCATCGGCGGCCTGCACGACCGGGTGTGGGCGTGGGCGGCGGCGCGCCGGACCCCGGACGGCGCGGCGTTGCTCGACCTTCCGGACGTGCGCGCGGTGCTGGCTGAGACGTTCGCGGTCGCACGGGTCAACGAACTGCTGAACTGGCAGGTCGCGGCGGCAGCGGCGCACGGGTCGGTCGAGATCGCCGACGCTTCGGCGACGAAGGTGTTCGCCTCCGAGCGAATCCAGCGGATCGGGAGGCTGCTGGAGGAACTGGTCGGGCGGCACGGCGATCTCGCCGACCCGGATACCGCGGAACTCGCCGAATGGCTCGACGTGCTGGCGAAACGGAACCTGGTGCTGACGTTCGGCGGAGGCGTCAGCGAGATCCAGCGCGAACTGATCGCCTCCGCCGGACTGAAACTGCCGAGGGTGCCGCGATGACGATCGAGGAAGCCGCCGCGAAAATCGCCGCACAGGGCGAAAGCGCGCCGAGGTACGCGCGCGATCCGGTGAACCAGGCGACGGTGCACAACTGGGTCGAGGCGATCGGCGACGCCAACCCGGTCTACACCGACGCGGACTTCGCCGCAACGAGTGTCCACAAGGGACTCGTCGCGCCGCCGGCGATGGCGCAGGTGTGGACGATGCCGGGGCTGCACGGCGTGCGCGGGGACGACGACCCGCTCGGGTTGATCCTCAAGGTGCTCGACGACGCCGGGTACACGTCCATTGTGGCCACCAACTCCGAGCAGACCTACCACCGCTACCTGCGGCCCGGCGAGCACGTTTCGACCACGAACACGCTGGAGGACGTCACCGGCCCGAAGCGCACCGGGCTCGGCGAGGGCTGGTTCGTGACCACCCGGACGAACTGGTACGTCGACGGGGAACTGGTGGCGGACATGGTGTTCCGCGTGCTGAAGTTCCGCCCGCGCGAACCGGAACCGCCGCCGTCGCCGGTGCTGCGGCCGGTGATCAGCCACGACACGAAGTTCTTCTGGGACGGTCTCCGTGAAGGCGAACTGCGCATCCAGCGGTGGGGCGACGTCCTGCGGCATCCGCCCGGCCCGATGCCGCCGGACGGATCGCTCGACACGGTGCCGGACTACGTCGTCGCGAGCGGACGCGGAACCGTGTACAGCTTCGTCGTGCACCACCATCCGGCGGTGCCGGGCAAGCGGCTGCCGTTCGTGGTCGCGCTCGTCGAACTGGAGGAAGGCGTGCGGGTGATGGCCGAACTGCTGGACGCCGATCCGGACGAGGTCCGCATCGGACTCCCGGTCGTCGCCGCGTTCGTGCGCGTCGACGACGAATTGACCCTGCCCGCGTGGAAGGTGGCGCGATGACTGCCGCGGTCGGGACCGAACTGCCGCCGATGGTGCTCGACGCGACGCCGACGTTCGTCATCAGCACCGCGCTGGCGACCCGGGATTTCCAGGACGTGCACCACGATCGCGACGCCGCCGTCGCACGCGGATCGAAGGACATCTTCCTCAATATCCTGACCGACACCGGCTTGGTGCAGCGATACGTGAGCGAGTGGGCCGGTCCGCAGGCGCTCATCCGCTCGATCAAGATCCGGCTCGGCGTGCCCTGCTATGCCGGGGACACGCTCACTTTCTCCGGCCGGGTCACCGCCCGCGACGGCAACGAGGTCGAACTCGAAGTGTCCGCTGTGGACAGTCTAGGTGCGCACGTGACCGGCACGGTTTCGCTGACGCTGCCGGAGGAGGACGCATGACGTTCACCGGGACCACCGCCATCGCCGGGATCGGCGCGACGGAGTTCTCCAAGGACTCCGGACGCAGCGAACTGCGGCTGGCCGCCGAATGCGTCAGCCACGCGCTGGCGGACGCCGGGCTGAAACCGTCCGATGTGGACGGAATGGTGTCGTTCACGATGGACGGCAACGCGGAAATCGCGCTCGCCCGCGAACTGGGCATCCCGGAGCTGACGTTCTTCAGCCGCGTGCATTACGGCGGCGGCGCGGCGGCGGCGACCGTGCAGCAGGCGGCGATGGCGGTCGCCAGCGGGATCGCCGACGTCGTGGTGGCGTACCGGGCGTTCAACGAGCGCTCCGGAATGCGCTTCGGGCGCGTGTCGGCGGCCGCGGCCCAGCAGGTGAACACGTCCGGAGTGGACAACGCGTTCCACTATCCGATGGGCATCGCGACCCCGGCCGCGACGGTGGCCATGGTCGCCCAGCGGTATCTGCACGAATACGGGGCCACCAGCGAGGATTTCGGCAAGATCGCGGTCATCGACCGAGCGCACGCGGCGACGAATCCGAACGCCTGGTTCCACGGCAGGCCGATCACGCTGGAGGAGCACCAGGCGTCGCGCTGGGTCGCGGAACCGTTGCACCTGCTCGATTGCTGCCAGGAGAGCGACGGCGGTGTCGCGCTCGTGATCACCAGTCTCGAGCGGGCGCGGGACCTGCGGCAGGCGCCGGTGGTGGTCTCGGCGGCGGCGCAGGGTAGCGGGCCGGACCAGTACGTGATGACCAGCTACTACCGTGACGATCTCGCCGCGCTGCCGGAAATGGGCGTGGTCGGACGGCAGCTGTGGGCGCAATCCGGGATCGGACCGTCCGATGTGGACGTAGCGGTGCTGTACGACCATTTCACCCCGTACGTGTTGATGCAGCTTGAGGAACTGGGGTTCTGCGGTCGTGGCGAGGCGAAGGACTTCATCGCGGGCGACACGCTGACCCTCGACGGGAAACTGCCGCTCAACCCGCACGGCGGCCAGCTCGGCGAGGCGTACATCCACGGCATGAACGGCATCGCGGAGGCGGTCCGGCAGCTGCGCGGAACGGCGGCCAACCAGGTCTCCGGTGCCGGTACGGCGGTGGTCACGGCGGGGACTGGCGTCCCGACGAGCGGACTGGTGTTGACTCAGGCCTCATGACCTCGTGCGTGGCGATGCCGGTTAGAACCGGCATGAACACTCACGAGAGCGGGTCTGACCTGCGCTTGCCGGTGCGCGCATAACCCTTGTGGGTCAACGCGGATCACCTCATTGCTGGCTGGTGCCTCCTTCTCGCGCGTGTCACGGTAGTGAGGACCGTGTGACGCAGCGTGTCCGAAGTGTGAGGTGCCGAGGTGACTGTGCCGCTGGCGTGGCTGTTCACCGTGCTGTTCGCGTTGCTGGCACTGCCGTGCGTGCTGCGGCTGGTGAGACTCGATTACGTCAGCCTCGGCCACCGGGTGCGCAACGGGGACCTCGCCGAACTGCTGCTGGTGGTGGCGATGGTCGCGATGCTGTCGCCGGTCGGCGGCCCGATCCCGGCCGCGGGCTGGCAGGCGGTGCTGGTGCTGACCGCGGGCTGGTTCGCCGTCTCCGCCTGGCGAGGCCGGGCCGAGGGGCACGGCTGTGTGCACCACGCATTGTCGGCGGCGGCGATGCTGTACATGGTCACGGCGATGCCGCACGGCGGGATGGTGCACGGGCCGTGGCTCACGATGTCCACAATGGACACCCGACTGGCATGGCCGGTGGTCGCGCTGGTGGCTGCGGTCTACTTCGCGCTCGACGCGGCCCGTTCGGGCGTGGTGGCGCTGCGGTCGCGCGGCACGGCGGCGCCGGGGCACGCGTCGCGCACGCTGTGCCGGGCGGCGATGGGCGCGGGCATGGGCGTCATGCTGCTCGCTGGCGTGTGACTCAGCCCGGCCGTCGGGATTCAGCCCGGCCGTGATGACTCAGCCGAGCCGCTGGACTTCCCCGTCCGGCGGCAGGTCGGCCAGCGTCGGCAGCGCGTCGGCCGGATGCGCGGCGACCCATTCGCGAGCGGCGGCGACGTCGCGTCCCAGCGCGTCGATCAGTTCCTGCGCGGAGCCGTAAGCCTCCTGGTCCCGCAGGTGCTTGCCGAGCCAGACGGTGAGGCGTTCGCCGTACAGGTCGCCCTCGAAGTCGAGCAGGAAGGCCTCGACCAGGCGGTAGCCGTCGGCTCCGTAGTAGGTTGGGCGGCGGCCCACGGACACCGCGGCGGCCACGCGCGTGCCGTCCGCGCGTTCCGCCCAGCCGGCCCACACCCCGTCGCCGAGTTCGCCGCGCTGGTCGCGCAGCGCGATGTTCGCGGTGGGGAAGCCCAGCTCACGGCCGCGCTTGTCGCCCGGCTCGACTGGCCCGCGCACCACGAAGAAGGTGCCGTCTCGCTCGTCCGCCATGGGACAACCGTATAACGGTCCCGACGCTCAGCGGGACCGCAGCACTGTGTCGGCCAGCACAGGCGCGTCGTCGCGCTCCGGCGCGGTGGTCGTGACCAGCAGACGTCCGGTTTCGCGCCACACGCGCACGCGCAGGTTTTCGCCGGGGAAGACGACGCCGGCGAACTTCGTCCCGAATGCCGAGACGCGCTCGGGGTCGCCGTCGAGGAACGCGTCGACCACAGCCTTCGCGACCACGCCGTACGTGCACAGCCCGTGCAGGATCGGCCGGTCGAACCCGGCGGCCTTGGCGAACGCGGGGTCGGCATGCAGCGGGTTGCGGTCGCCGCACAGCCGGTACAACAGCGCCTGCTGCGGCAGCGTCGGCACGTCGAGCACGGCGTCCGGCTCGCGGTCGGGCCACTCGATCTTGTCCGACGGTCCGCGTTCGCCGCCGAAGCCGCCCTCGCCGCGGGCGAAGATGCTGGACCGGGCTGTCCACAGTGGAGCGCCGGACTCGTCGGCGACCTCGGTCTCCTGCACCAGCACCGCGGCCTTGCCCTTGTCGAAGACGTCGGCGATCCGGGTCCGCGCGACCGCCTTGCCCTCGACCGGGATCGGCCGGTGCAGTTCGATCTCCTGCTTGCCGTGCAGCACTTTCGCCAGGTCGACGTCGACGCCGGGGAACTTGAGCGCGGGCGGTTCGAAGGTGCGGAGATTCGCCGCGACGGTGGCGAAGGTCGGCAGCACGCGCAGGTCTCGCTCGTAGGTGTAGCGCAGTTCGCGCTCGTCCACCGGGTCCGCACCCGCGCCGACGGCCAGGTGGTACAGCAGCACGTCGGACGGCGTCCAGGCGAAATTGACCTCGCCGAGATCGGCTCCGATCGCGACCGCGGGGTCGATGGGCACGGGCTCTCCACTCACTCGTAGCTGACGGACACCTCGTCGGTCAACGGTACCGACTGGCAGGCCAGCACGATCCCGTCGGCGATGTCCTCGGCGTCCAGCACCTCGTTGTTCAGCATTTTCACCTCGCCGGAGACGATGCGGCACGCGCACGCGCTGCACTGCCCTTCGCGGCAGGAGTACGGCGCGTCGAGGCCCTCGGCGAGCAGGTGGTCGAGCAGCTTCCGCTGCCGCGGCCAGGACAGCTGCCGGGTCTCGCCGTCGAGGTCGACGGTGAGCGCGGTCGTCTCGCCGCCTTCGTCCGCTGTGTCGTCTACGGGTTCGGGCTCGTCCGCGAACGGATTCCCGGTGAGCGAGTGGAACTTCTCCACGTGCACACGTTCCCGCGGCGTGCCGAGTTCGCGCAACGCGTCCTGTGCGGCGGCCATGAACGGCGCTGGGCCGCAGAGGAACGCTTCGTGCCCCACGTAAGGCTTGGCAAGCGCTCGCAACGCGGTGACGGTCGGCAAGCCCTGCAAGCTTTCCAGCCAATGCACCACGGTGAGCCGCTCGCCGAACCGCTCGGCCAGTTCGCGCAGTTCGGCGGCGAAAATCACCGACTGCTCGTCGCGGTTCGCGTAGACCAGCACCACCTGTCCGGCGCCCTTTTCCAGCGCGGACTTGAGAATCGACATCACCGGCGTGATCCCGCTGCCCGCGGCGAACAACAGGAAATCGGAGTCCAAAGAGGACGGGCAGAACACGCCGGACGGCCGCAGCACGTCGATCGTCGCGCCCGCCCGCAGTTCGTCGCAAACCCAATTCGAGCCGTATCCGTCGGCAGTCCGCTTGACCGTGACCTGCACCCGGCCCTCGTGCGGCGCGCTCGAAAGCGAATAGCACCGCGCGACCGAACCCGTTTGGTCGCTGGGAATCCGCAGCGTGAGGAATTGCCCGGGGGAGTACGCGAACCGCTCCACATGCTCGTCTGGGACGGTGAACACAATGGACCGGGCGTCCGCGGTTTCCTCGATCACCTCGGCGACGGTGAGCGTGACGACCTCAGCCATTGCGCACCGGTCCGAAGTCGCCGTCGCGCACCGCGCTGTCGATGCTGTCCGCGAGTTTCTCGCAGGTGTCCAGCAACGCAGTGGTGCCGCCGGAAGCGGCATGCGCGGCGAACACCGGACAGCTGGTCGAGGCGTCGGTGGTCCACTGGATGCTGGTGTGCTTCAGGCTGTTTTTCTTGACCAGCACACAGGTCCCGCAGCTGCGGCACTCGTGCGGCCGCAGCCCGGAGGTGAGGAATTCGGTCGCTTCGGCCGTCACACCCCAGCCTCCTCCGCCTCGGCCTCCGCGCGCTGGCGCGCCAGGTTCTCCTGCACCTCGGCCGCCCACACCTCGTTCGCCTTCGTAGTGTCCACTTCGAACTCGAACCGGCGCGTCATGTCCTCGGTGACGTCCGCGGCGTCCACGTAGAACTGGTCGTACCAGCGGCGCAGCTGGTAGACCGGGCCGTCCTCCTCGCACAGCAGCGGATTGTCGATCTTGGTCTTGTTCTTCCAGATCTCCACGTCCTGCAGGAAGCCGACGCCGATGCCCTTCGCGAGCTTCTGCGCGATCTTGTCCGCGTGCTCGTCGGAAATGCCGGGCATCTTCTTGACCATGATGCCCCACTGCAGCACGAACGACGTCGGCGAAACCGGATAGTGGCAGTTGATCAGCACGTTCTCGATTTCGAAGCCCTGGAACGAGTTCACCAGCCAGTTGATCATGTAGGAGGGGCCGAAGTACGACGCCTCCGAGCGCAGCAGGTTTTCCTCGCCGCCGTAATTGGACGCCATGCCCATGTCCGGGCGGCCCTTGGTGTTGAGGTACTGGGTCGCGATGTGGCCCTCGAACACGTTCTTGAAATACGTGGGGAAGGCGTAGTGGATGTAGAAGAAGTGCGCCATGTCCACCACGTTGTCGATGATCTCGCGGCAGTTGGCGTTCTCGATCAGGATCGAGTCCCAGGTCCAGTTGCTCCACTCGTCGCTGAACGCGCCCTCGACGCGCGGGATCACGACGTTCTCCGGCGGCGGGTTGCCCTCCGGGTCGTGCCAGACGAACAGCTGCTTGTTCTCCTCCAGCACCTGCCACGCCCGGGTGCGCGCCCGCAGCGGGACCCGCTTGGCGTAGGGGATCGACTTGCACTTGCCGTTGCCGCCCCACCGCCAGTCGTGGAACGGGCAGGCGATCTCGTCGCCCTTCACCGAACCCTGGGTGAGGTCGCCGCCCATGTGCCGGCAGTACCCGTCGAGCACGTTCAGCTTGCCCGCGGTGTCCGCGAACACGACGAGCTTGGTGCCGAACGCTTGCACTGCGTGCGGCTTGCCGTCGCGGAAGCTGTCCGCGAGCCCGAGGCAGTGCCAGCCGCGGGCGTACCGCGCCGGGGGCGCCCCGGCGTCGATCGTGCGGATCTCGGATCCATCGGTCTTCGGCGTCACTGCCTGCCTCCCGTGCCGGTCTGATCTTCGTTCGCCAGCGCCTGTGCCGCAAGGTAGCCGAAAACCATCGCGGGGCCGATGGTCGCGCCCGGCCCGGCGTAGGTCCGGCCCATCACCGGCGCGCTGGTGTTGCCCGCCGCGTAGAGGCCGGGCACGACCGTGCCGTCCTCGCGCAGGACGCGGGCGTTCTCGTCAATCCGCAGCCCGCCCTTGGTGCCCAGGTCGCCGGGCACCACCCGGACCGCGTAGTACGGGGCCTTGGCGAGTTCGCCGAGGCTCGGGTTGGGGCGGTTGCGCGGGTCGCCGTAGTAGTGGTCGTAGGCGCTGAGCCCGCGCTGGAAGTCTTCGTCGACGCCCTTGCGCGCGAAGCCGTTGAACCGCGTGACGGTCTGCTCCAGCGCGTCGGCGGGCACGTCGATCTTCTCGGCGAGCCCGGCCAGCGTCGCGGACTTCGCCACGATCCCGGCCTTGTACCAGCGCCCGGGCAGCGGCTGCCGAGGGCCGAGGCCGGTGAACAGGTAGCGGTCGCGGTAGCGCTGGTCGAACACCAGCCACGCGGGGACGTGCTTGCCCGGGCCGTCGCCGTCGCCGTACATCGCGTGCACAGCCTCGACATACGGCGCGGATTCGTTCACGAACCGGGTACCGGCGGCGTCGACCATCAGGCAGCCGGGCCGCGAGCGCTCGGCGAGCGCGAACCACGGGCCGCCGGTGAGCGGGAACGACGGGCCCCACCAGGCGTCGTCCATCAGGTCGGTCGCCGCGCCGAGCTTGAGCCCGGCGTTGATGCCGTCGCCGGTGTTCGCCTCCGCGCCGACGGTCCATTCGGTGCCGATCGGCGCGCGCTGGTACTTGATGCGCATCTCTTCGTTGTGCTCGAAACCGCCGCAGGCCAGCACCACACCGCGCCGCGCGCGGAACAGCTTCTCCTCGCCGTCTCGCCGGGCCACGATGCCGGTGACGACGTCGTTCTCCACCTGCAGATCGACCAGCGGCGTGTCCAGCAGAACCTCGACGCCCGCGTCCCGCAGGCCTTTCCGCAGCCCGGCCGCAAGCGCTTGCCCCATGGACAGCGGCTGCTGTCCGCGGACGCGTCCGACCAGCCATTTCATCCCGAGCGACAGCATCCGGGCGAAGCCGCGCGGATGCCGGGCGATCAGGCTCAGCCAGCGGTAGTCCGACTGGGTGATCGGCACGCCGAGCGGCGGCGCGCTGTACGGCGGTTCGAGCTGTGCCAGGTCGCTGCCGAGCAGTTTGCCGTCGAGCGGCTTCGGCTCGACCGACCGGCCGCCGGGACGTCCGCCGGGCGCCTCCGGGTGGTAATCGCTGTACCCGGGCACCCACTTGAACTCCAGCGGAGTGTTCCGGGTGACGAACTCGAGCACCTCGGGGCCGTGGTCGAGGAAGGTCGTGCGCAGGTGCTCCGGAACGACGTCGCCGACGATCGACTCCAGGTACTGCCTCGCGCGTTCGGGTGGTTCTTCGATGCCCGCGGCCCGCAGCGCGTGGTTGCCGGGCAGCCAGACGCCCCCGCCGGAGCGGGCGGTCGAACCGCCGAAGCAGGCTGCCTTTTCCAGCACCACCACGGAAAGCCCGCGATGGGCGGCGGCGAGCGCGGCGGTCATCCCGGCGGCGCCGCTGCCGGCCACCACCACGTCGTACTCGTCCGACATGCCACCTCACATGCAACGTGTTATCGGCTAAAGCTGGCCTGCTCGGGGCCACTTCCGTCACCATAGACGAGAACGTGTTCCAGTTCTAGGGTGGCGGACTATGGACGAGCTCGGGGCGGACGTCGTGATCATCGGAGCCGGCGCGGCCGGTGTGTGCGCGGCCATCGAAGCGGCCGACGCGGGCGCCAGCGTGCTCCTCGTGGACCGGTTTTCCGGTGGCGGGGCCAGTCGCGTGAGCGGCGGCGTGGTCTACGCCGGGGGAGGGACGCCGCAGCAACGCGCCGCAGGCGTCGACGACAGCGTGGACGCGATGTACGCGTACTTGCGGATGGAAACCGGCGACGTCGTGTCGGAGCGGACGTTGCGGCGGTTCTGCGAGGAAAGCGTCGACATGGTCGCGTGGCTGGAGCGGCAGGGTGTGCCGTTCGAGGGCAGCATGTGCGACTACAAGACGTCGTATCCCAGCAACAAGCACTATCTGTACTACTCCGGCAGCGAACTGTCCGGCGGCTTCCGCGACGTGGCGAAACCCGCGCCGCGCGGACACCGGGTCAAGGGGCCGGGCACGTCCGGGAAGCTGCTGATGAAGCAGTTGCTGGCGGCGGCTCGCGAGCGCGGCGTGCGCGTGCTGCCGCAGACGCAGGCGATGAACCTGATCACCGACGACTCGGGCACGGTGACCGGGGTGCTCACCCACAGTTTGCGGGACGCGCCTTCGTGGGTGCGGGCGCGGCACGCGCGGCTCGCGGATTGGGCGGCGAAGCCCGGGATCTACGTGCCCGCGATGCGCCGGTCGCTGCATCAGCGGGTGGAACGGATTGAACGCAAGCACGCGCGTGAGCTGCGGATCAGCGCACGCCGAGGGGTAGTGCTGGCTGCGGGCGGCTTCATCGTGAACCGGGCGATGGTGCGCGAGCACGCGCCCGCGTACCGCGGCGGGCTCGATCTGGGAACTTCCGCCGACGACGGTTCCGGCATCCGGATGGGCGTGGAGGTCGGCGGGCGCACAGCGGAGCTGGACCGGGTGTCGGCGTGGCGGTTCCTGACGCCGCCGTCGGCGTTTCTCGGCGGACTCCTGGTGGGCGCGGACGGCCGCCGGATCATCGACGAATCCCGGTACGGCGCGGCGATCGGCGAGCGCATGATCGCCGAGCACGGCGGACGCGGCTGGCTGCTGGTCGACGAGCCGATCGTCGCCGAAGCCCGGCGCGACGGGCGGAAACAAGGCCAGTGGTTCGCGACGCTGCAGCTCCGGTATCTGCTCGGCAAGGGCCGGGTGACCGCCGGGACGATCGAGGAAGTGGCCGCGCGCGCCGGAATCGATCCGGACGGGCTGGCGGCGACGTACGCCGAGTACCAGCGCGGACCCGATCCGGCGGGCAAACCGGCGGACTTCGCGCGCCCGCTGGACACGCCGCCGTATTCGCTGATCGACGTGTCGGTGAAACCCAACCTCGGCTACCCGTGCCCGATGCTGACGCTGGGCGGCCTGGTGGTCGACGAGGACACCGGCGCGGTGGCCGGCGTCCGCGGTCTCTACGCTGCCGGACGCACCGCGGTGGGAATCTGTTCCAGGTCGTATGTGAGCGGCCTTTCGCTGGCTGACTGCGTGTTTTCCGGCCGCCGGGCAGGGTTGCACGGCGCGCGCGGGGCGGACCGCGTCGACAAAAACGAGAACGTGTTCTAGTCTTGAGCGTGTCGAGCGAGAGAGGACGGCCGATGAGCGAGCTGGCTGCCGTGATCGCGGGGGTGCGCGACCTGCTTCCCGTGCTGCGGGAACGCGCACAGGAGACCGAGGATGCCCGTCGGATCCCCGCCGAATCAGTGAAAGCGCTGCAGGAGACCGGATTTTTCCGCCTGCTGCAACCGAAACCGTACGGCGGCTTGGAAGCCGACCCGGTCACCTTCTACACCGCGGTCAAGCTCATCGCGAGCGCCTGCGGGTCCACCGGCTGGGTCGCGTCGATTCTCGGCGTGCACCCGTGGCACGTCGCGTTGTTCGACGCGCAAGCCCAGGCGGACGTGTGGGGCGAGGACCACGACGTGCGGATTTCTTCTTCGTACGCGCCGATGGGCAAGGCGACCGTCGTCGAGGGCGGCTACCGGCTGTCCGGGCGATGGAGCTTCTCGTCCGGAAGCGACCACTGCACGTGGGTGCTGCTGGGCGGGCCGGCGTTCGCCGACGGCAAGCCGGTGGACTTCTGCACCTATCTCGTGCCGATCTCGGACTACTCCATTGTGGACGTCTGGGACACGGTCGGGCTGCGCGGCACCGGGTCCAACGACATCGTCGTCGAGGACGTTTTCGTGCCGAAGCACCGCGCGCTGAGCTTCATGGCGACGTCGAAGTGCAAGACCCCGGGCCAGGAAGTCAATCCTGGCCCGCTGTACCGGCTGCCGTACGGTTCCGTGCACCCGAGCACCATCACCGCGCCGATCATCGGGATGGCGCAGGGCGCGTACGACGCGCACGTGGAGCACCAGGGCAAGCGGGTGCGGGCGGCGTACGCGGGCGAACAGTCCAAAGAGGACCCGTTCTCGAAGGTGCGGATCGCCGAAGCGGGCAGCGAGATCGACGCGGCCTGGCTGCAGCTGACGCACAACATCGACGAGCTGTACCAGCTGGCCTGCAAGGGCGAGAAGCTGCCGTTCAGCACGCGGTTGCGGGTGCGCCGGGACCAGGTGCGCGGCACCGAGCGGGCGATCTCCGCGATCGACCGGCTTTTCGAGAACTCCGGCGGCCGCGCGCTGCAGCGGGGCACGCCGATCCAGCGCTTCTGGCGCGACGCGCACGCGGGCCGGGTGCACGCGGCGAACGACGCGGAGCGCGCGTACGTCATGTTCGGCACCGGCGAGTTCGGCTTGCCCGTTGAGAATGCGATGGTCTGATGGCTCCCGAAGGTTCCTATGTAGACACTGCGGGCGGCATTCGCCTGCACTACCACGAGTCCGGCGCGGAAAACGCCGAGACGGTGCTGTTGCTGCACGGCGGCGGCCCCGGCGCTTCGGCGTGGAGCAACTTCGGCCGGAACCTGCCGGTGTTCGGGAAGTCCTACCGGACGTTGGCGATCGACCAGCCGGGGTTCGGCCGGTCGGACAAGCCGACTGACCACCCGCAGTACTTCCGGCACAGCTCGGACGCGGTCGTCGGCCTGATGGACCGGCTCGGCATCGAAAAGGCGCACCTCGTCGGCAATTCGCTCGGCGCGGGCGCGGCGGTCCGGCTCGCGCTGAATCATCCGGGACGCGCGGGACGGCTGGTGCTGATGGGCGCGGGCGGGTTGAGCGTCAACCTGTTCGCCCCGGACCCGACCGAAGGCGTGCGGCTGCTGTCGAAGTTCGCCGGGGACCCGACGCGGGAGCGGATGGAAGCGTTCCTCCGGATCATGGTGCACGACCAGGCTCTGGTCACCGAAGAGCTGATCGACGAACGCTTCGAGATCGCGCGTTCGCCGGAATCGCTCGCCGCGATGCGGGCGATGGGCAAGTCGTTCAGCCTGCCGGACTCCTTCGAGGAAGGCATGTTGTGGCGCGAGGCTTACCGCCTGCGCCAACGGGTTTTGCTCGTCTGGGGCCGGGAGGACCGGGTCAACCCGCTCGACGGCGCACTGCTGGCGTTGAAGACGATTCCGCGTGCGCAACTGCACGTGTTCGGCGGCTGCGGGCACTGGGCGCAGCTGGAGAAGTTCGACGAGTTCAACCGACTCGCCCTCGACTTCCTCGGGAGTTCGTGATGGCTATCCGTTCGCTGGGATATCTGCGCATCGAAGCCACGGACATGGACGCCTGGCGCGTCTACGGGCTGAAGGTGCTCGGCATGGTGGAGGGTTCGGGCACCGACCCGAACGCGCTCTACCTGCGCATGGACGATTTCCCGGCGCGATTGGTGATCGTGCCGGGAAAGAAGGACCGGCTGGCGCAGGCGGGCTGGGAAGCGGCCAACGCCGCGGAACTGGACGACGTCCGCGCCCGCCTCGACGCGGCTTCGGTGCCGTACAAGGAAGGCACGCCGGACGAGCTGGCGGACCGCCGGGTCGCGGAGATGATCAGCTTCACCGATCCGTCCGGCAACACGCTGGAGGTGTTCCACGGCGTCGCGCTGCAGCACCGGCGCGTGGTGAGCCCGTACGGGCACCGGTTCGTGACCGGCGAGCAGGGCCTCGGCCACGTGGTTTTGTCGACCCACGACGACGAGGCCGCGCTGCGGTTCTACCGCGACGTGCTGGGCTTCCGGCTCCGCGATTCGATGCGCCTCCCGCCGCAGATGGTCGGCCGCCCGGCCGACGGCGACCCGGCGTGGCTGCGGTTCTTCGGCTGCAATCCGCGGCACCACAGCCTGGCGTTCCTGCCGATGCCGACGCCGAGCGGGATCGTGCACCTGATGGTGGAGGTCGAGGAGACCGACGACGTCGGATTGTGCCTGGACCGCGCGAAGCGCAAGAACGTCCCGATGTCCGCGACGCTCGGCCGGCACGTGAACGACCTGATGCTGTCGTTCTACATGAAGACCCCCGGCGGCTTCGACGTCGAGTTCGGCTGCGAGGGCAGGCAGGTCGAGGACGAGGCGTGGATCGCTCGCGAGAGCACCGCGGTTTCGTTGTGGGGCCACGACTTCTCCGTGGGCGCGCAATGACAGCCGCGGTCTCCGACGCCGTGCCGGACCGGTTTCGCGAGGTGCTGGGCCACTTCTGCACCGGAGTGACCGTGGTGACCGGCTACGTCGAGGACTCCTCGGCCGTCGCGCCGACCGGACCGGTGGGTTTCGCCTGCCAGTCCTTCGCCGCGTTGTCGCTGGACCCGCCGCTGGTGCTGTTCTGCGTCGCCCGCACGTCGCGCACCTGGCCCGCGCTGGCCGCGGCGGGCACGTTCGCGGTGAACGTGCTCGCCGAGGACCAGCAGGCGGTCTGCGCCGAGTTCGGCCGCCGCGGGGGCGACAAGTTCTCCGGAGTGTCCTGGCGACCGGCTCCGTCGGGTGCGCCGTTGCTGGACGGAGCCCTGACCTGGGTGGACTGCGCGGTGCAGGCGGTCCATCCGGCCGGGGACCACTACGTCGTCGTCGGCCGCGTGACCGCGCTGGGCGAGACATCCGACGCCCGCCCGCTGCTGTTCCACCGCGGCCAGTACACGGTCACCGAGCCGGTGCCGGACGCGCTCACCGCGCTGATGCCCTGGCCCCGGCCGGACGACTGGCTCTGACTCCGCGCGGGTGTTCGCGCTACTTCCAGCGGAAGTGCACGAACACCCGCCCGAAGTTGTCTTTGTCCTTCTCGACGCGGTGGTAGAGCGCTTTCACGTCCTTGCGCTCCAGGAACCGCAGCACGTGCTTCTTCAGCTGCCCGGACCCCTTGCCCGGGATGATCTCCACGAGCGGCGCCTTCTTCGCGACCGCCTCGTCGATGACCGCGCGCAGCGCCCGGTCGATCTCCCCGCCGCGGTTGTAGATGTCGTGAAGATCGAGCTTGAGCTTCATGCCTCCTTCCTACCCCACGCCCTTATAGTCGACATCGACTACTCTTCTGCGTATAGTCGATCCTGACTAAAGGAGTTCGCGGGTGAAGCGACGCGTGGTGGGGAATCCGCTCGGGCTGGCCGTGCTGGCGGGCTTGCTCGAGGAGCCGATGCATCCGTACGAGATGGCTCGGCGGTTCGTGGAGTACGGCAAGGAGCGGGATTTCAAGTACACCCGCAGCTCGCTGTACATGGTGGTCGGGCAGCTGGAGAAGGCCGGGTTCATCGCGGCGCAGGAGACGCTGCGCGATTCGGCGCGTCCGGAGCGGACCGTCTACGCCATCACGCCCACCGGACGGCTCGAGCTGTTCGACTGGATGCGCGAGCTCGTCGCCGAACCGGCCACCGAGTATCCGCTGTTCGGGGCGGCGTTGTCGCTGTTCGTGGTGTTGCCGGCGGACGAGGTGCGGGAGCTGCTCCAGCAGCGGCTGGCCGCGCTCACCGCGATCGCCGACGACATCCGCGCGACGATCGGCGCCGCGCGGGAGCAGGGGCTCGCCTGGTGGTTCCTGGTCGAGGAGGACTACCGGCTGACGAAGGTCGAGGCGGAGCGCGGCTTCGTCGAACGGCTCGCCGAGTCGGTTGCCGGGGAGGACTACCGGCAGGCGTGGGAAACCTATTTCAAGGGGAGAACATGAACGTACTAGTGATCGGCGGCGGCATCGCCGGTGCGACTGCCGCGATGGCGTTGCAGCGAGCGGGAATCGAAGCCGTTGTCTACGAGGCTTACCCGAAGTCGGCGGACGGAGTCGGCAGCGCGCTGACGCTGTCTCCCAACGGCCGCAACGCTTTGCGGCAGATCGACGCCGACGACGCGGTGGCCGCGGTCGGCATCGAGGTGCCGGGAATGATAATGCAGAATCACCGAGGCCGGGTGGTCGGCAGATTCGACGGGCTGCCGGGTCTGCCGTCGAGCCTGCTGCTGCGCCGGGACCGGCTGTACCGCGCGCTGATGGACGAAGCGCTGGGCCGGGGGACCACGGTCGAATTCGGCAAGCGGCTGGAGTCCGTCGAGAACAAAGCAGACCAGGTGATCGCGCACTTCGCGGACGGTACTTCCGCGACCGGCGACGTGCTGATCGGTGCGGACGGCATCCGGTCGGCTGTCCGGTCCACTTTGGACCCGGCAGCACCTGCTCCGCGCTACACCGGACTGCTCGGTCTCGGCGGCTGGATCCGCAACCCCGGCCTGCCGGTCACCGGGAACTACCAGTATTTCGCCTTCGGCAAGCGGGCGTTCTTCGGCTATTTCATCGACGCGGACGAGATTCTCTGGTTCAGCAATGTCCCCGCCGTCGACCCGGCCGAGGCGAAGACCGCGTCGCCGGAGCACTGGCTCTCGGTGCTGCGCGAACGGCACGCGGACGACGTCCCGGCGCGCGACATCATCGCCCTGCTGAAGCCGGAAGACGTTGGCCAGCCTGGGGTCCTGGAGGACATCCCGACGGTGCGGACGTGGCACCGCGGCCGGGTCGTCCTGGTCGGCGACGCCGCGCATCCGACGTCGCCGAGTTCCGGGCAGGGAGCGTCGCAGGCGGTCGAGAGCTCGCTCGAACTGGCTCGTGCGCTGCGGGATTCTCCGGACGTGGCAACGGCTTTCGCCCAGTACGAGGCGGCCCGGCGGGAACGCGTCGAGCGGATCATCGCGCGGGCGGCGAAGATCAACAACGACAAGGCGGCGGGGCCGGTCGCGCGGATCATGCGTGACCTGCTGATGCCGTTGATGATGAAGACCGTGATGAGCCCGGAAAAGATGTTCGGCGGCGTGCACCGGCACCGGATCGAATTCGGGTCCACTCGCGCCGCTGTCTAGCGGAGGCACGCGAGCGCGGACCGGCGCACGAGGGCGGTGCGGCCGAGCAATCCCAGTACGGTCAACGCATCCGGCGGACCGCCGGCCCGGATCACGCGGAGCTGGGTCCGTTCGGAGGCCCGCAGCAGGTCGTCGGCGCGCCAATCGGGTCCGTTCGTGACGGCGTGGATCAGCGCGGCGGGATCCGGACGCTGACGGACGGGGCGGCCGTCCGTCAGCCCAGGGTCTGCCACCATCCGTCCACCGGCGGCGGGGCGGACGCGTCGATCCGCTGCCCGGGTTTCGGGATCGCGAGCGGCAGGTCGTTCGCCTTCGCCTCCCGCCACACCCGGTCCGCGGGATCCGACCAGGTGTGCATGGCCAGCGTGAACGTCGCCCAGTGCACCGGGACCAGCAGCCCGCCGCGCACGTCCAGATGGGCGGCGACGCCTTCCTCTGGCGTCATGTGGATGTCCGGCCAATGCGGGGCGTACGCGCCGACCTGGATCAGCGTCGCGTCGAACGGGCCGTGCTTCGCGCCGATCTCGGCGAAACCGGGGAAATATCCGGTGTCGCCGCTGTAGTAGACGCGATGCTCCGGACCGGCGATCACCCACGACGCCCACAGCGTGCTGTCGTTCGCGAGGCCGCGGCCGGAGAAGTGCTGCGCGGGCGTGGCGACGAACCGGATCCCGGCCACGTAAGCGTCCTCGTGCCAGTCGAG
Organism: Amycolatopsis sp. CFH S0740; assembly: GCF_004522315.1. Lineage (NCBI taxonomy): Bacteria > Bacillati > Actinomycetota > Actinomycetes > Pseudonocardiales > Pseudonocardiaceae > Amycolatopsis > Amycolatopsis sp. CFH S0740. The sequence continues at coordinate 51,632 of NZ_SDLS01000031.1, forward strand.
TTCGACGATCCGCGCGGCCGGGACGTGCCACCGTTCGAGATGCGCGCCGACGCCGAGCGGGACGAGAAACGGTGCGTCGGTCAGCGAAATCAAGGATTGGACGGTGGGCAGGTCCAGGTGGTCGTAATGGTCGTGGGAAATCACGATCGCGTCCAGCCTGCCCAGCTCCCGCAGCGAAACCGGGGGAGCGTGCAGCCGTCGCGGCCCGGCGAACGCGGCGGGCGAAACCCGGTCGCCCCACACCGGATCGCACAGCACGCGGGCACCGTCGATCTCCACCAGCGTGGACGCATGTCCGTACCAGGTGAGGAAAAGACCGTCCGCGGCGGAGGCGGCGGGCGAGGAGATCAGCGGGATCTCGCCGCCCGGCCGGCGGCGGGTGCGCTCCTCGCCGAACAGGAACTCGCGGACGAGCCCGCCGGGGGAGGAGGGCGTCGCGCGCGTGGCGGCGGCGTTGTGGAAGACGCCGTCGGCGTACTGCGGAGACTGGCGCATCCGCTCAGCACGAGCTCCGGCGGCCTTCGCGCCGAAGGCCGCCGGAGTCAATGCTTGGAAGGTCATGCCACCGAGTCTACGAAGCGTTCCTGAGAGGAGCCCCAGCTTCGTGCAGGTGACGCAGCGTCTGCCGGTAGGAGGACACCAGCCCGGTGCGCAGGTACGGGATGCCGATCTCGGCGCAGTACGCCTGCACCATCGGCTGGGCGCGGCGCAGGTGCACCGACGGCATGCTCGGGAACAGATGGTGCTCGATCTGGTGGTTGAGGCCGCCGAGCAGGACGTCGATCACCGGTCCGCCCGCGACGTTCCGGGAGGTGAGCACCTGCTTGCGCAGGAAGTCCAGGTCCGTCTTGCCGGTCAGCGTCGGCATGCCCTTGTGGTTCGGCGCGAAGATCGAACCCATGTAGACGCCCCACAGTCCCTGGTGGACCGCGAAGAAGAGCAGCGCCAGACCCGGCGGGAGGACGATGAACAGCGCGGCGAGGTAGACCGCGACGTGGGTGAACAGCAGCGCCGCTTCGAGCCCGCGGCGGCGCAGGCCGGGGCGCGCGACCGCGCGGATGCCGGACCAGTGCAGGTTGAGGCCTTCGAGGGTGAGCAGCGGGAAGAACAGCACCGCCTGGTGGCGGCCGATGAACCGGGGCACGCCGCGCGCCTCCCGGGCCTGGCGCTGGGACCACACGAGGACATCCGGGTCGACGTCCGGGTCCAGCTCCTCGTGGTTCGGGTTGGCGTGGTGGCGGGTGTGCTTGTCCATCCACCACCCGTAGCTCATCCCGATGCCGAGGTTCCCGGCGAGACGCCCGGCGATCTCCGCGGGACGGCGCGTCCGGAACACCTGCCGGTGCGCCAGATCGTGCGAAAGCAGGGCGATCTGCCCGAACATGAACGCCTGGAACGCGGCCACGGCGAGCTGCCACCACGAGTCGCCGAGCAGCGCGAACGCGACCCAGCCTCCCGCGAACAGCACGGTCAGGAGCGCGATTCGAGCGGTGTAGTAGCCGGGGCGGCGGTCGAGCAGACCGGCGTCGGTGATCCGGCGGCAGAGCCGGGCGAAGTCGCTTCCCGGCCGTGGGGGCGAGGGGAGGACGAGCTTTTCGGTGGTCACCCGGGCGAGTATTGCGGCGCGGCGCCCCGGCGGGAAACCAGCAGACCCGACGGCTCGTGCTGGGGTTGTCCCCACCCCGCTCCTGTGCATTCCCGGCGCGGTGCTGCTCAAGCGCTTGCCGAGGCGCCGGGCGACGGCTCCGGAACGGCCTCCGGGGGCAGCAGGGTTACTCCAGGTGCCAGGGAAATTTCCATCGTTCGGCGGTCTGCCCCTCCGCGAAGCGGCCGCTCCTCAGTGCGACCGCCGCCGGGTCACCTCCGCGATGCTCGCCCAGTCGAGGTCCGCGCCGCCCTGCTCGACCGCGGTGGCGAATACGTCCTGAAGGACCGGTCCGGCGGGCAGTTCGACGCCCAGTTCGCCTGCGGTGTCCAGCGCGAGCTTCAGGTCTTTCAGCCCGAGCGCGGCGGTGAACCCCGGCGGCGTGTAACTGCTGGTGGCGATGGCGTCGCCGTAGCCTCGGTACACCGCGCCGGGAAAGACGGAATCATTGATCATGTCGACGAACTGGCCGGCGTCCAGTCCGGCGTTCTCCAGCAAGGTGATCGACTCGGACAGCGCCTGCAACGCGTGAATGATCAGATAGTTCACCGAAATCTTCGCCGTCGGCGCGGCGTCCACGGCGTCGCCGAACTCCCAGACCCGCCGTCCGATCGCAGCCAGCATCGGCGCGGTTTCGGCCCGGACGTCCGCGGCGCCGGACACCAGCACGGTCAGGTTCCCGGCCACCACGGCTTCCGGACGGCCGACCACCGGTGCGCTGAGGTACCGCCCGCCCTGCGCGGCGAACTCGCGCGCCCCGCCCGGGCTGATCGTCGCGTGGTTGACGTGGACAAAGCCCTCCGGAGCGGAACGGAGCCGCTCGGCGGTGAACACCTGCCGCACCGCGGCTTCGTCGCTCAGCATGGAGAAGACTGTCCCGGTGGCGATCGCGTCCTCGGGAGTTTCGCCCACGGTCGCGCCTCGCGCGGCCAGCTCGTCCGCTTTGCCCGCGCTGCGGCTCCACACAGTGACGTCGTAGCCCGCGTCGAGCAGGCGTCCGGCGATGGCGGTGCCCATCCTCCCAAGCCCGATGAACCCTACCCGGCGTGATTGCTCGGCCATGATCATTCCTCCGGCCATTGTCAGCTCAGCGCTTCGGTCAGTTCTTCGTCGATCTTGTGCAGCAGTGCGCGGTTCGGACGCAGCGTTCCTTCGATGTCGCGCAGCTGTCCGTTGTCGTCCACGTCCGCGTCGGTGATGACGGCTTCGACGTGTGTGTCGAGCACTCGCATGTGCAGCCCGTGCAGGACGGTGACGAACTGCTCGGCGGCCTTCCCGCCGCCGCGGGTGCCGTAGGTGAGCAGGCTCGCGGGCCGATCGCGCCACTCCCGGTAGAGATAGTCCAGCGCGTTCTTGAGCACCCCCGGATAGCCCCAATTGTATTGCGGGAACACGAAAAAGAACCCGTGATAGCTCTGCACGAGCTCGCTCCAGGCCCGCGTGTGCTCGTGTGCGTACTGCTGCGCCGCGGCCTTGACGGGCTCGTCCAGGAACGGCAACGCGATCTCCGCGAGGTCGACCAGCCCGTAGCCGAGTTCGCTGTCCTCCTGCAGTCGGGCCCGCGTCCAGGCCGCGACATCCCCGCAAATCCGGGAAGGACGGGTGCTGCCCACGACGACAGCAATGCGTTTCGTGCCTGCCATCAGCGCGTTTCCCTCGGTTCGTCTCACGGACTGTTGGTGACACGAGCCAAAATAGTTGGTGTCACGAACTAAGTCAAGCTAACCTGGTCCCGTGACCGCTTCCCCGTCCGCAGACGTCCCGCCGCCGGAGCTGAACCTCACCGACGCTCTCGTCCAGCTGTCGTTCATCGTGCAAGCCGTGCTGGGCCGCCTGGCCGGGGACGAAGGCCTGTCTGTCACCCAGCTGCGCATGCTCGCCGTGCTGGACGACCGCGAGATCGGCATGCGGCAACTGGCCGGGATCCTCGAACTGGAGAAGTCCAGCGTCACCGGGCTGGTGGACCGGGCCGAACGCCGCGGCTTGGTCCAGCGCATCGCGGTCCCCGGCAACCGCCGAGCCGTCCACGTCACGGTCACCTCGGCGGGGCGAGCCGTGGTGCACCAGGTGCGCGAAGCGATCGACACCGAACTGGGCCAGCTGGCGGCAACCCTGAGCGACAGCCGCCAGGACACCTTCCGCCGCACCATTGAGTCGCTGATCCACCACTACGCGACCGAACACGCCATCCCGCTGTAGAACCGGGCTGCGGCTCGAGGGCTGCGAAACCGGTATGAAACTAACCTGCCGAGTGCCGCGCCGTCTGGCAGCGTGTGCGCATGCGCAGCTACTACCTCCCCCCGATCGTCCCCGTAGTCGCTCTCGTCCTCATGCCGTTCCTCCCCTTCGTCAACTCCTCCGGCCTGTGGCTGGGCTTGCCGAAGATGATGGTCTGGGGCGCGTTCTGGTGTCTCATGTTCACTCCGGCGCTGCTGCTGTCGGAACGCTTGCTGTCCCGCAGCGGCGAGGAGGATTGACGATGATCCTCGCCTTCACTCTCGCCGGCATCGTGCTCATCGGCGTGCTCGGCTTCGTCGGCCGCCGCCGTCCCGCCGCGGACCTCGCGGAATGGACCGTCGGCGGCCGGAAGTTCGGCGCGCTGACCATGTGGTTCCTGCAAGCGGGCGAGGTCTTCACGACCTTCACCTTCCTCGGCATGGCCGGGCTGGCGTTCTCCGGCGGCGTGGCCGCGATGTACGCGCTGCCGTACGTGCCGATCGCCTACGTGATCCTGTTCTTCCTCGCCAAGCGGATCTGGCGGATGGGCAAGGAACGCGGCTACCTGACCCAGGGCGACTTCCTCGAAGACCGGTATTCGAGCCGCGCGCTGGGCACCGTGTCGGCGATCCTCGGCGTCGTGTTCGTGCTGCCGTACCTGCAACTGCAGATCACCGGGCTCGGGCTGATCGTCCGGCTCGTGACCGGCGACCACGCGTCCGGCACGCTCAGCATGATCGCGGGCAGCGTGCTGGTGGTCGCGTTCGTGCTGTGGGCCGGGCTGCGCGGCGTCGCGGCGACGTCGTATTTCAAGGACGCGATCATGCTCGTCGTCCTGGTGGTGCTGATCATCGCGGTGCCCGCGCACTTCGCGGGCGGCGTGTCCGGGGTCTTCCACAAGATCGACCAGCTGCATCCGGAGAAGCTGTTCGTGCACGCCGGGGCCAACGACCACACGTGGTTCATCACGAGCATGCTGGTCAGCGCGATCGGCGTCGGGCTGATGACGCTGCCGCACACCTGGCCCGCGCTGATGTCCGCGCGCGACCCGAAGGTGCTGCGCCGCAACTACACCTGGATGCCGGTGTACGAGCTGTGCCTGCTGCTGCCGATGATCATCGGGTTCGCGGCGGTCCTGGTGGTGCCCAAGGGAAGCGACCCGAACGGCGTGCTGCTGACCTTGAGCAAGGACGCGCTGCCGGGCTGGGTCACCGGGCTCGTGGTGGTCGCCGCGACCGCCACCGCGATGGTGCCCGCGGCGGGCATCCTGATCGGCATTTCCTCGCTGGTGGCACGGAACATCACCCGGGTGCGCAGCGAGCGCAAGCAGTTCTGGATCAACCACGGGACGGTCGTGCTGGCCAGCGCGCTCGCCCTGGTGCTCGGCATCTTCCGGCCGGACCTGCTGGCGAACCTGCTGCTGCTCACCTACTCCGGCTCGGTGCAGCTGGCCCCGGCGAACCTGCTGGGCTTCCTGAAGAAGGTCCCGGTCGGCAAGGTCCCGGTGTTCGCCGGGCTGCTGGCGGGCGAGGTCGTGGTGATCTGGCTGACCTTCGTGGACACCAAGCTCGTCGGCACGGTGAACGTCGGGCTGGTCGGCCTCGCGGTCAACGTGGTCGTGCTCGCCATCGCGGCAGCCGTCGAACGGGCCGTGACCCGGTCCGGAAACGTTGTGCAGACAGGAGAACCGGTATGACGCGGACCCTTTTCACCGGCGGCACGGTGTTCGACGGGACGGGCAGCGCGCCCGCCCCGGCGGACGTCGTGGTCGAGGACGGCCGGATCGTCGAGGTCGGCACCGGCCTCGACGGCGACCGCGCGGTGGACTGCGCCGGCGCGATGCTGCTGCCCGGGATGTTCGACTGCCACGTGCACGTCACGGTGTCCGACCTCGGGTTGCTGCAGCGCGTCCAGAAGCCGTTCTCGTACCAGTTCTACGAGGCGGCCCGGAACCTGTGGACCACGCTGAAGCTCGGCATCACCACCGTGCGCGACGCCGCCGGGGCCGATCTCGGCATCAAGCAGGCGGTCGCGGACGGCCTGATTCCCGGCCCCCGCTTGGAAATCGCGATCGGCCTGATCAGCCCGACGGGCGGGCATGGCGACGGGTGGATGCCGTCCGGGCATTGCGTCCCGCTGTCGCTCCCGCATCCCGGCCGTCCGAGCGCGCTGGCCGACGGCCCCGACGAGATGCGCCGGGTGGCGCGCACGCTGTTGCGCGCCGGGGCGGACGTGTTGAAGGTCTGCACCACCGGCGGCGTGCTGTCGCCTCGGGACGATCCTCGGCATTCGCAGTTCACGCCGGAGGAATTGGACGTCCTGGTCGCCGAAGCGACCATGCAGGGGCGGGCGGTGATGGCGCACGCACAGGGCGCGGAGGGGGTCAAGAACGCCGTCCGCGCCGGGATCCGGTCGATCGAACACGGCATCTACCTCGACGACGAAGCGATCGAGCTCATGCTCGCGCGCGGCACCTGGCTCGTCCCGACGTTGGTGGCTCCGGTGAACGTCATCCGCGCGGCGGCCGCCGGTGCGGCGCTGCCGGATGCGGTGGTGCAGAAGGCGAAAGAGGTCGCGGAAGTGCATCTCGAGTCGGTGCGCCGGGCCGTCGAAGCCGGGGTCCGGATCGCGATGGGCACCGACAGCGGCGTCGGTCCGCACGGGACGAATCTCGAAGAACTGGAACTGATGCGCTCGGCCGGGATGAGCCCCGCGGACGTGCTGGTCGCCGCCACGTCGTCGGCCGCTCGGCTGCTGGGCAAGGACGCCGAACTGGGCCGCTTGGCACCGGGGTATCGCGCGGACCTGGTGGTCGTTTCGGGCGATATTTACGATTTCCCGGCTCTGGCGGGGAATGTTCGGGAAGTGTGGCAGGACGGAGCGCGCGCGGTTTAGGGCAGGGCATTCCCGAGCACGGCATACTTGCCGCCGTGATCATGAAAACCGAGGAACGCCACGCGTCCTGGCTCGAGCTTTTCTTCGACCTGGTCGCGGTCGCCGGCGTCGCCCAGCTTTCGCACCTCGTGCGCGGAACGACTTCCTGGAGCGACGCCGGCCTCTACGTCGTGTGCTTCCTCGCGTTCTGGACCGCGTGGATGTGCTTCACCGTGTACGGCAACGTCACCGGGGAAGCGGCGCGCGCGATGCCGGTGCTGCTCGCGATGGCCGGACTGGTTTTCATGGCCGGTTCGGTGCACGACATCGGCGAGCACGCACAGGGCTTCGCCATCTCCTACGTGGCGGTGCGCGCGCTCGCGAGCCGGGTCTGGGAAGGCCGGGAAAACACGCGGATCATCGTCGAATGGCCGGTGGTGCACGCCGGGATGGGCGTGGTGCCGTGGGTCGTCTCGTTCTGGGTCGACGCGCCGGGGAAGTACCTGCTGTGGGCACTCGGGCTGGCGATCGACCTGGTGGCCGGGCTGACCATGTCGGGGGAGCAGGTCGCGGCCAAGGTGGCGGAACGGGCCACCCAGTCGAAGCGGCCGGTGCCGGGGCTGGCCTTCGCGCACCTGGACCTCGCGCACTTCGGCGAGCGGCTGGGGCTGTTCACGATCATCGTGCTGGGCGAGGGCGTCCTGACGGTCACCGACGCGATGACGGAGATCCCCGACTGGGAGTGGCCGCTGCTCTCGACCGTGCTCGGGGTGCTGGCGCTGCTGGCGGCGTTGTGGGGAGCGGCGTTGTTCCAGGGATTCGGCGGGATTCCCTATCTGTCCCAGACTGCCTGGGGCCCGCGGGTCCTGCTGCCGGTGCACTGCCTGGTGGCCGGATTGCTGGCGGCGCTGGCGGCGGGGTTCGGGGACGCCGTGGAGTCGGTCGCGCACGGACACCTCGCGGCGGGGACGCGATGGCTGCTGTGCGGGTGCGTCGCGGCGTTCACGGTCGTGGGCGTGGTGGCGCGGGTGGCTTCCGGGAGGTGGAAGCCGTGGGACTTCGTCGCGGTGCTCGCCGGGGTGGGGGTTCCGGCCGCGCTGGGCCTGGCCGGCGCGACGCTGACCCCGGCGCGGTTCTTGTGGTTGCTGCTGCTCGCGATCGTGCCCGGGCTGGTGCGGGAGTTTCCGCGGCGTCGGCCGGTGGCGGCTTCGGGCGCGGAAGGTCCGTGAAGGACCCCCTCACGGCGCGCTGGTCGTGAGGGATCCCTTCACGGCTTTTCAGACGTTGGCGAGGAGATCCTTCAACGCGGCCGCGAACTTCGCCGGATTGCGCTGTGGTGCCAGGTGCGCGCCCGGCGTCTCGGTGAACGGCAGTCCGAGTTCGAGCGCGAGGATTTTGGCGGGCTGGTAGTGGTACCAGCCGCGGCTGCCCTCCCCGGCGACCGGCACGATCTCGGTGTTCGTCCGGCGCAGCGCGCGCAAGTCCGGCAGGTAGTCGAAGAACTCGGTCAGCTCGCGGTCGAACAGCCGGAGCCAGTCGCCCTCGTTCGGCAGCCGCAGATGCGGCAGGTCGGGCAGCGCGGCGCCGGCGATCCCGTCCGCGAACCGCGTGACCGCGCCCATCAGATCACCCGAACGGGCCAGCCGGACCTGCGCCGCGGCGGCTTCGAGAATCCCCTCGGCGTCCGGCATCAACTGGATCGCGGGCGGTTCGTGCGCGACGAACACGGCGACCCGGTCCGGATACCGCGCGACGAGATCCAGCCCGATCAACGCACCGGCACTGGTCCCGAACATCGACACCGGCCCGCTCCCGCCGACGTGGTCGAGCACCGCGAGCGCGTCGTCCGCCTGCAGCGCCACCGGAACGGGCCCGGTGGTGGTGTCCGTGCTGGCGAAATGGCCGCGCCGGTCGTAGGTGATCACGGTGAAGTCCGTGCGCAAAAGCTTGACCAGCGCCCGGAACGAGTCCGCCGCACCGGTCCCGCCGGGGACCAGCAGCAGCCGCGGTCCCTCGCCGGTCGTGCGGACGGCCAGCTCGCCGCCCTCGACCGGACAGCGATGCTCGGCAGTCTCCGCATCTTCCGCGATCATGCCGAGAGTCAAGCACAACCCGGGTCACCCGATCGCTTCCGGGACGCCGGTTTTTGTCGGTGGGGGGTGCGAGACTCCGGGAATGACGAGTTGGGATGAGTTCAGTGCCGCCGCCCCGGCATTGGCCTCGCGCGTACGAGCCCGCTTCGCCGCCGCGGATTCGCACGTCTTGGCCACCCTGCGCAGCGACGGTTCGCCGCGAGTGAGCGGTTCGGAGATCGACTTCCGCGACGGCGAGGCGTACATCGGGTCGATGCTCGACGCCCGCAAGGCCCGCGACCTCCAGCGCGACGGCCGCTTCGCCCTGCACGCCTACCCCGGCATCGAGGAAGGCGGGGACGCGAAAATCGCCGGCCACGCGGTGGAGATCACCGATCCGGCGGAGGTCGCGCGCATCCAGGAGGGACAGGAGAGCCACCTGTTCCGGCTGGATCTGCGGGAGGCCGTGGTCACGTGGGTGGAGGACAACACGCTGTGGATCGAATCGTGGCACCCCGGGAGCTGGGTGCGCTTCGCGAGGCCGGACAACGGTCCCGCGGTCCGGACGGAGCTGGGGTTGACGGGGGAGGAGAACGGTTGAGGAGCGTGGAGCGGACCCCGCGGAGCCCTAGCCTGGGCTGATGAAACTCACGTCCACCGTCCTCGACGCGCCCGACCCCCGAGCGCTGGCCGAGTTCTACCGGGAACTGCTCGGATGGCCGATCGGCGCCGACGAACCGGAGTGGGTCACGTTGCGTCCTTCCGGCGGTGGGGCTGGTCTGTCGTTTCAGCTGGAGACGCAGTACGTGCCGCCAGTGTGGCCTGTCGACGCGGGGAAGCAGCAGATGCAACTGCACCTCGACTTCGAGGTCGACGGACGCGCCGCGCTGGAAGCCGCAGTCACGAAGGCGGTCGCGGCCGGGGCTCGGATGGCCGAGTTTCAGCCGCAACAGCACGTGCGCGTGCTGCTGGATCCGGTTGGGCATCCGTTCTGCTTCTGGACTGACGACCGGCCTTAACCGCCACCGCACCGGCGGCGGAAGTTTCGGTCGCTGGCGCTCTAGAGCCGTGGCATCGCACGCCCCTTTTCCGCCGCGTCCCGGGTGAGAGTTGCCTTGCCGCAGCTGAATTGTGCCAGCGCGGCAAGAAGCGAGCCCGGACCCGACCGGGCCCGGGCTGCCTGCTCAGCTCCGCTTCCAGTTCGTCGCGGCCGCGGCGCTCCGCTGGCACAGCTGCGCTTCCGGTTTGTCGCGGCGGGTGGTGTTCTGTTGGTTCGGCTGCCCTTCCGGTTTGTCGCGGCCAGCGGTGCTGTGCTGGCACAGTTGCGCTTCCGGATTGTGGCGGCGGGTGGTGTTCTGTGGGCTCGGTTGCGCTTCCGGTTTGTTCCGGCGGGCGGTGCTTTGCTGGTTCGGTGGGGGTTCCGGATTGTGGCGGCGGGCGGTGCTCTGCTGGCTCGGCCGTGCTTCCGGTTCGTCGCGGCCACGGTGCTCGGCGCTTCGGGTTTGTCGCAGCGGCGGTGTCCTGTTGGCCCGGCTGGGCTTCGGGTTTGCCGCGGAGGCACCGCTCCGCCAGCTCAGCTCCGGCCCCAATCCGTCGCAAGGCCGCTGCTCCGCCAGCTCAGCCCCAATCCGTCGCAGCGGCCCTGCCCGTCCAGCTCAGATCCGCTCCAGAATCGTCGCCGTAGCCATCGCCCCGCCCGCGCACATCGACACCAGCGCCGTCGTCGCGTCGCGGCGTTCCAGTTCGTGCAGGGCGGTCGTCAGCAGTCGCGCGCCGGTGCTGCCCACCGGGTGTCCCAGTGCGATCGCTCCGCCGTTGACGTTCACTCGCGTCTCGTCCGGATTGTGCATGCGCTGCCACGAAAGCACGACCGACGCGAAGGCCTCGTTCACCTCGAACAGGTCCACGTCGCCGATCTTCATGCCGGCCGCCTCGAGGACCCGCGTCGTCGCTTGCACCGGGCCGTCCAGGTGGTAGTACGGTTCCGCGCCGACCAATGCCTGCCGCCGGATCCGGGCGCGCGGGTGCAGGCCCAGCGAACGGGCCAGCGACGCGTCCATGATCAGCACCGCCGCGGCGCCGTCGGAGATTTGGGACGACGAGCCCGCCGTGTGGATTCCGTCCGGCACCACAGGCTTCAACCGCGCCAGACCCTCCATTGTGGTCTCTCGCAGGCCCTGATCCCGGTCCACCACACCGGCTTCCGTCGTGACCGGCACGATTTCCCGCGAGAAATGCCCGGCCGACCACGCGGCGGCGGCGTTGGCCTGCGACCGCACTCCGAACGCGTCGACGTCCTCGCGCGTGATGCCTCGCCGGATCGCGATCCGTTCCGCCGCACCGTATTGGTCCGGCATGTCGATCGACCACGCGTCCGGTTTGGGGGAGCCGACGCCCTCGCCGCGGTTCGCGCCGAGCGGCACCCGGCTCATCGCTTCCGCACCGCACGCCACGCCGACGCTGATCGCGTCCGCCGCGATCAAGCCGGCGACCAGATGCGCGGCCTGCTGCGCCGAACCGCATTGCGCGTCGATCGTCGTGGCCCCGGTCGATTCCGGCAGGCCCGCGTGCAGCCACGCGGTGCGGGTCAGGTTGCCGCACTGCTCGCCCGCCTGCGTGACCGCTCCGCCGATCACCTGCTCCACCTCGGCCGGATCGATGCCCGCCCGTTCGACCACCCCGCGCACCGCCGCGCCCAGCAGTTCGGCCGCGTGCAGGCCGGACAGCCACCCGCCGCGCTTGCCGATCGGCGTGCGTGCCGCGGCCACGATCACCGGTTCGCCCACGAGTGTCCCCTTCCGGAAGCCCTGTACCTCGCAAAACTAGAACACGTTCCTGTTAATGACAAGCGAGCGCACGACAGCGCGGAAGTCGATCACGAACCGATGAGCGAGCGCTCACCTGCGCCAACAGCTTCTGGAACGGTAAAGTAAACAGGTTTCACTCAAGCGGGTTCCGTTGGTTAACACCGTATGCTCTACTGGGGTCATAGAACGCGTTGCAGTTGGGTATCACCGCCGATCCCGCGCAGGAGGCCAAGCCGTGGCAGCCCCGCTTTTGCCCGCCGGTTTCGACTTCACCGATCCGGACCTCTACGCCAGCCGGCTGCCCCTGGAGGAGTTCGCCGAACTCCGCCGCACGGCGCCCGTCTGGTGGAACCCGCAGCCGCACAACACCGCCGGATTCGGCGACGACGGCTACTGGGTCGTCACGCGACACGCCGACGTCAAGGCGGTCTCGCGCGACAGCGAGCTCTACTCGTCGAGGGAAAAGACCGCGATCATCCGGTTCGACGACCAGATGACCGCCGAGGGCCTCGACGCGAACCGGCTCGTCCTGCTGAACATGGACGCGCCGCAGCACACCAAGCTCCGCCGCATCGTGTCGAAGGGGTTCACCCCGCGCTCGATCGCGAAGCTCGAGGACACCCTGCGCGACCGCGCCGAGCGGATCGTGCACGAGGCCAAGAAGAAGGGCTCCGGCGACTTCGTCACCGACGTCGCGTGCGAGCTGCCGCTGCAGGCGATCGCCGAGCTGATCGGCGTGCCGCAGGAGGACCGGCTCAAGATCTTCGACTGGTCCAACCAGATGATCGCCTACGACGACCCGGAATACGACCTCGAGCCGATCGCCGCGTCGGCGGAACTCGTCGGCTACGCCTGGAACATGGCCGAGGACCGCCGCCGCTGCCCGATGGACGACATCGTCACGAAGCTCGTCCAGGCCGACGTCGACGGCGAATCGCTCGGCTCCGACGAGTTCGGCTTCTTCGTGATCCTGCTGGCCGTCGCCGGCAACGAGACCACCCGCAACGCGATCACGCACGGCATGAAGGCGTTCCTGGACCACCCGGACCAGTGGGACGTCTTCAAGGAGCAGCGCCCGAAGACCGCGCCGGACGAGATCGTCCGCTGGGCGACGCCGGTCGTCGCGTTCCAGCGCACCGCGACCCGCGACACCGAACTGGGCGGCGCGCAGATCCGCAAGGGCGACCGCGTCGGGATGTTCTACAGCTCGGCCAACTTCGACCCCGAGGTCTTCGACGAGCCCGGCAAATTCGACATCCTGCGCGAGGACAACCAGCACGTCGGCTTCGGCGGCACCGGTTCGCATTACTGCATCGGCGCGAACCTGGCGCGGCTGGAGATCGACCTGATCTTCAACGCGATCGCCGAGGTCATGCCGAACATCGCCGAGGTCTCCGCTCCCGAGCGGCTGCGTTCCAGCTGGCTCAACGGGATCAAGCACTACCAGGTCCGCTACGCCTGAGCAGGCGAAACGCCCGGGGACGCGACCTGACCGGCAAGGAGCGCGGCGCACCGGCATGATGGCCCCGTGCGCACGACGGTAGACGCGGAATTCGGCGTCCGGGTGACGAAACCCGGTCTCGCCGCGATCTCGGTCGCCGCCGTGCGCGCGGACGCCGGCGAACTCACCGTTTCCGACGCCGGTTCCGCGCGCACCGCCGAGTTCGAACACGGCACGCGCGCGGAGGTGTACGACCTCGCCGAGGGCGAGCATCGCGTCGCCTATCACGGCGAACGCGTGCTGCACCGCGGCAACGCCGAACCCGTCACGCTCGCCGACATCGCGCGGTACACCCGGCCCAGCCGGTACTGCCCGTCCGACCGGATGGGCGGACTGCTGCCGCCGGGCATCGGAGAACTGGACGGCGCGCGGGCACGAGTGCAGGCGATCGTCGACCACGTACACCGCAGGCTCGTGTACGCCGTCGGTTCCGGCGGCCCCACCCACGACGCCATCGACACGCTCCTCGCCGGCGAAGGCGTCTGTCGCGACTTCGCGCACGTATGCGTCGCGCTGTGCCGACTCGTCGACGTACCCGCGCGCTACACCTCGGTCTACGCGCCGGGTTTGCAGCCGATGGACTTCCACGCAGTCTTCGAAGCAGGCATCGACGGCCGCTGGTACGTCTTCGACGCCACCCGGTTGGCCCCGCGCCAGACCATGCTCCGCATCGCGACCGGACGCGACGCCGCCGACACCCCGTTCCTCGCGACGCTGGGCTGCGAACTCGACTTCCTCGGCGCGACCGTCTTCGCCACGACCGACGAGCCGCTGCCGCGTGACGACGGGCACGCCCCGGTCGTACTGGCCTGAATGCGTGTCTTTTGCGACAAACAGCGCGTCCGCTGGGTAAACAGTGACGGTGAAGCGTTCCCGCAGGACCCCCGGGCCGAGCAAGTGGGCCCGCGCGCGTGCCCGGTACCGATGGCTGGACCACATCGCGCGCGCCACCAACCGGTACATCGACTACGGCGGCTACCACTACGTCGCGTCGATCACCTACTTCAGCCTGCTCTCGCTGGTGCCGATCCTCATGCTGTCCTCGTCGGCGGCCGGGTTCGTGCTCGCGACGCAGCCGCATCTGCTGGACGCGCTGGTGCGCGGCATTTCCGGATCGCTGCCCGGCCCGATCGGCACCCAGGTGTCGTCGATCCTGACCGGGTTCGTGGAGCAGCGCACCGGCGTCGGGGTCGCCGGTCTCGTGGTCGGGCTGTACTCCGGCTGGAACTGGATGAACGCGCTGCGGGACGCGCTCACCGCGATGTACGGCCAGAACCGGTCCGACGGGCCGCTGCTGCGCACGATCCTCATGGACATCCTGGCGTTGCTCGGGCTCGCCGCGGCGCTGCTGGTGTCGTTCGGGATCTCGGTGTCCGGCACCGCGGTCGGCCGTTCCCTGCTCGGGCTGGTCGGCGTCGAGGACACGAGCTGGGGACACAACCTGCTGTCGTTCGTGTCGGTGCCGCTGGCGTTGCTCGCGGACTGGATGGTGTTCCTGTGGGTGCTCACCCGGTTGCCGCGCGAGCGGGTCGGATGGCGCAGCGCGATGCGCGGCGCGGTCGCCGCGGCGATCGGATTCGAGCTGCTCAAACTGGCCGGCGGGTTCTACCTGAACTTGATCAGCAAGTCGCCGTCCGGCGTGGCGTTCGGTTCGGTGATCGGTCTGCTGTTCTTCATCTCGCTGATCGCGCGGATGCTCGTCTACATCACCGCCTGGACCGCCACCGCCCGCGACGCTCCCCGCAAGCCGATCCAGCCCCCGGCGGCGACGCAGCTGCGCCCGATCATCGCGCCCAAGCAGGACAGCGCGAAGGCGGCCGTGCTGGGCGCGGTGGTCGGGGCGCTGGGGACGTTGTTCGCCTTGCGGGGGCGGCGGAGAGACTAGGGCTTTTCCGAGCCGACGACCCACATGCTGAAGTACTGCGAGCCGCCGCCGTAGGCGTGCCCCATCGCGATCCGGGCGTCGTCCACCTGGTAGTCGCCAGCGCGGCCCATCACCTGCTTGGCCGCCTCGGAGAACCGCAGCATCCCGGACGCGCCAATGGGATTCGACGACAGCACGCCGCCGGACGGGTTCACCGGCAGCCGTCCGCCGATCGCGGTGTCGCCGGCTTCGGTGATCTTCCAGCCCTCGCCCTCGGCGGCGAAGCCGAGGTTTTCCAGCCACATCGGCTCGAACCAGGAGAACGGCACGTAGATCTCCGCGACGTCCACTTCGGACAGTGGGTCCTTGATGCCCGCGTCGCGCCACAACGCGGCGGCCGCGTCGCGACCGGCTTGCGGGCTGACCTGGTCGCGTCCGGCGAACGTGGTGGGCTCGGTCCGCATCGCCGTCGAATGGATCCACGCCGCGCCGCCCGGCACCGCGTCGCCGGCGGCTTCGTCGCCGAGCACCATCGCACAGGCGCCGTCGGAGGACGGACACGTTTCGTCGTACCGGATCGGGTCCCACAGCATCTGTGACGCCTGCACCGACTCGACCGTGATGTCGGACTGCTGCAAGTGTGCGAACGGATTCAACGCACCATTGCGCCGATCCTTCGCCGCCACGATCGCCCCAATGTGCTCGGGCGCACCAGAACGACGAATATACGACCGCACGTGTGGCGCGAAATAGCCACCAGCGCCAGCGCCGACCGGCATCTGGAACGGCGGCAGGATCGACAGGCCCCACATCGCGTTCGATTCGGACTGCTTCTCGAACGCCACCGTCAGCACGCGCCGGTGCACGCCGGACTGGATCAGCGAAGTGGCGACCAGCGCGGTCGACCCGCCGACCGAACCCGCGGTGTGCACGCGAATCAACGGTTTCCCGTTCGCGCCCAACGAGTCCGCGAGGAACAGTTCGGGCATCATGACGCCCTCGAACAGGTCCGGTGCCTTGCCGATCACGACGGCCTCGATGTCGTCCCAGCCGACCTGGGCGTCCGCCATCGCGCGGTCGATCGCTTCGCGGAGCAGACCGGCCATCGACACGTCGGTGCGCTTCGCGCGGTGGTGCGTCTGCCCGGTCCCGAGCACCGCGGCGAGCTGTTTCGTCATCGTGCCTCCAGCACGGCGAGGAGGTTCTGCTGCAGGGCAGGTCCGCTGGTCGCGTGGGCGAGCGTCTTCGCCGCCTCGCCGTGGTGGATGCGCGCGGCGGCCTCGCCGATGCGCGCGAGCCCGGCGGAGAACATGGGATTCCCGGTGAGCGCGCCGCCGGACGGGTTGATCCGGACGCTGTCATCGAGACCGAGTTCGCGGCGCAGGATCAGTTCCTGGTGCGTGAACGGCGCGTGCAGTTCGGCCAGTTCGACCCCGTCGAGATCCAGCCGGGCCGCGGCTGCGGCGGTCGACGGGGAACGCGTGAGGTCGCGCGCGCCGAGAACGGGGGAGTCGATGCGGTGGTCCAGCCCGGAGATGATCGCGGGCCGCTCCACGAGGTCGCGGGCTCGTTCCTCCGAAGCCAGGATGATCACCGATGCGCCATCTGTCACCGGCGCGATGTCATGTGCGCGAAGGGGATCCGCGACGTAGGGGGTGTCGAGCAGCTCGGCGACGTCCACCGTTCCGGACAACTGCGCGGCCGGGTTGTTCGCCGCGTCCGCCCGTGAGCGGGCAGCGACTTCGGCCAAGTCCTTTTCGGACCACAGCCCGCTTTCGAGACCCAACCGGGCTTGCAACCCAGCGATCGCCAGCGAATCCGGCCACAGCGGAGTGACGAGGTACGGGTCCAGCTGCATCGCCATGACCCGGCGGAGCTGGCCGGCGCTGGCTTTGCCGAATCCGTACACCAGCGCGGTGTCGACCTCGCCGGTGCGGATCTTCAGCCAGGATTCGTACAGCGCCCAGGCGGCGTCCATTTCCACATGGGACTCGTTGATCGGCGGGAACGCGCCCAGTGCGTCGACCGCGGCGATGAACGAAAACGCGCGCCCGGCAAGGTAATCCGACGAGCCGGAGCACCAGAATCCGATGTCTTGTTTGGACAGTCC
Organism: Amycolatopsis sp. CFH S0740; assembly: GCF_004522315.1. Taxonomy (NCBI): domain Bacteria; kingdom Bacillati; phylum Actinomycetota; class Actinomycetes; order Pseudonocardiales; family Pseudonocardiaceae; genus Amycolatopsis; species Amycolatopsis sp. CFH S0740. Next base: position 68,722 of record NZ_SDLS01000031.1, read on the forward strand.
GGTCGCGGCGAAGGCCTCGGCGAGGATCGGCACGAGCATTTCCACGCCGTTGGTGGTGCCCTCGGTCTTGCGGACGTTGGGCGCCTGCGCGAAACCGGCTACGGCTACTTCAGGCATGGTTCCTCACAGGTGGTGGGCGAAGGTCTCGTACTCGGCGTCCGGTTCGCCGGTGGGTTCGAAGTGGCTGATGTTCTCCAGCGACGTCCACCATTCCTCGCGCGGCCGCCAGTTGGCGCGCACGCGCATGCCCATCCGGACCTCCTCGGCGGCGCAGCCGAGCACCAGGTGCAGGAAGGCGATGTCGGCCCCGTCCAGCAGGATGTAGGCCGCGACGTACGGCGGTTTGATGCGCTGGCCGAGGAACGGCACGTTGACGATGCAGAACGTCGTGACGATGCCGGTGTCGGGCAGTTCCACCTCGTCGGTGGTCGGCACGCCGTCGACCGGGCACGCGCCGCGCGGCGGGATGTAGACCTTGCCGCATTCGGGGCAGCGCTGGCCGAGCATCCGGCCTTCGGCGAGACCGCGCAGGTACCGGCTTTCCTCCGGCGACGCGGAATGCTGGTATTTCAGGTGCACCGGCGTGATGATCACGCTGACCGGTGCGCCTTCCTCGCGTTCCGCCACCGGCGGTGCGGCCTCAGTGGGCGTGGTGTCCGGCGCGTCCGCGGGCAGGAAATACGCGATGTCGCGGATGTGGCCGACGGTTTCGTCCGCCCACCGCACGCGCACCCGCTGTCCGATGTGGACATTGTCCGGAGAGCCGGCGTCGAGGGCATGGAGCAGGCTGGTGTCCGCGCCGTCGAGTTTCACCAGCACCCAGGCGAACGGACGCGACAGCGGCTGGCCGTCGAGCGGATCCGCGCACCAGGACCAGGAAACGACGGCGCCTTCGTCGGCGACCGGGACGAACTCCGTCAACGGGTCCGCGGTGGCCGGGTCGTACTCGACCGGCGGCACGTGCACGCGACCGTCGCTGCCGCGCACGCCTTCGATCCGGCGTTCGCGAAGCGCGTTGACGAACCGGCCGAGCACCGGGCCGGTCGAACGGGTGTAGTCGAAGCCGACGTTGAGCGGCGCCGACAGAGGGGCATCCGAAACCGTCACGGCTCCGAGTGAAACACGTTCTCGAATCCGAGGCAAGGAACCTGTTGTGTCTATGTGGAACGCGTTCTAGATTTGGGAGCTATGGACCTGGGACTGTGGACCATCGCCGCGGCCGAGCCCGCCCGGGTGGCGCTGGTGGATCCGGACGGGCGGGAAATTTCCTACGGCGATCTGACGGCGAAAGCCAACCGGTACGCCTCGGGGCTGCGCGAACTCGGCCTCGGCGTCGGCGACGCGGTTGTGCTGCTGCTGCCGAACGGCGACGACCTGGTCGCGGCGTACTTCGCGGCGATCCAGACCGGGCTGTACGTGGTGGTGGTGAACTGGCATCTCGTCGGACCGGAAGTCGCGTACATCCTCTCCGACAGCGGAGCCAAGGCGTTTCTGGCGCACGAGCGATTCGCCGACGTCGCGGTGGCTGCGGCTGACGAGGCTGAGCTGCCTGCTTCGGCGCGGTTCGCCGTCGGGTCGGTGCCGGGCTTCCGTCGGGTCGAGGAATTGGGTGCCGGGCTCGGGGACGGGCGGCCCGACAATCGGACCGCCGGGTCGCCGATGCTCTACACCTCAGGCACGACTGGACGGCCCAAGGGAGTCAAGCGGCCGTTGACCGGGGCGGATCCGGATCAAGTGCCCGCTGCTTCGACGTGGTTCTTCGGGGTGTTCGGGCTGCAGCCGTTCGACGAGCACGTGCATCTGTGCGGGTCGCCGCTGTATCACACGGCGGTGCTGAATTTTGTGGCTATTTCGCTGCAGCTGGGGCATACCGCGGTGCTGATGGATCGTTGGGACGCCGAGGAAATGCTGCGGCTGATCGAGCGGCATCGGGTCACGCACAGCCATATGGTGCCGACCCAGTTCCGGCGGTTGCTTGCGCTGCCGGACGACGTGCGCACGAAATACGATCTCAGTTCGCTGCGCGTGATGATTCACGGGGCCGCGCCTTGTCCGCTTGAGGTGAAGCGGCAGATGCTCGAGTGGTGGGGCCCGGTCGTGACCGAGTACTACGCGGCGACTGAGGGCGGCGGGACGGTGATTTCCGGCGAGGACTGGTTGCGGAAGCCCGGGTCGGTCGGGTTGCCGTGGCCGGGATCGACGATCCGGATTCTCGATGACGCCGGGGAAGAAGTGCCGGTCGGCGAGACCGGTGCGGTGTACATGAAGATGGGCGACTCGAAGTTCGAGTATCACCGGGACAAGGCCAAGACGGAGAAGGCCCGGGTCGGGGATTTGTTCACGCTGGGTGACGTCGGGCATCTCGACGAGGACGGGTATTTGTTCCTGCATGACCGCAAGGCCGACATGATCATTTCCGGCGGGGTGAATATTTATCCGGCGGAGATCGAGGGGGAGTTGGTGATGCATCCGAAGATCGCCGACGTCGCGGTGTTCGGGGTGCCGCATGAGGATTGGGGGGAGGAGATCAAGGCGGTGGTGCAGCCCGCGGAGGGGGTTGAGGGGTCGGACGAGTTGACGGCTGAGCTGCTGGCGTATGCGGAGACTCGGCTGGCTCGGTTCAAGTTGCCTCGGTCGGTGGACTATCTGCCGGAACTGCCTCGGGATCCGAATGGGAAGTTGTATAAGCGGAAGTTGCGGGAGTTGTACGTTTCTTGAGGTGAGCTGTTGCGGCTGGGCCCGGTGTCTCGCACGGGGAGCGTGCGGTGGGAGCCGCTGCCCCTCGGCGGGGCTCACCGCCCTTCGACTGGTCGCTGGGGGCTCGCCGTCCCTCGGCTTGGTCGTGGGTGTGGGCTCGCCGTCCCTCGGCTTGGTCGTGGGGTGGGGGCTCGCTGCCCCTCGGCTGGTCGCTGGGTGGGGCCCACCACCCCTCAGCCTGATTGTGACTACGGCGCGGGGGTGCTTGTCAAGGCGGGAAAGATGCCTTGACAAGCACCCCTGCGCCGTGTTTTTGGCTGTGTATCGGGGTTGCGGGAGTGTGGGTGCCTTGATTCGTTGGGTGCGTCGGCGGCGGTAGGTGCGCGGCTTGGGTGGTTGGTTGCGGTGGGGTGCGCGGGTGGCGGGTTTAGCGCCCCAATGTGGCATTGGGTGCATCCCGCGCATCCAATGTGGCGTTCGGTGCATCTGACGCACCCAATGCCACATTGGGGCGCATCGCGGGTGCCCGGCGTACGGGGGCGGGCGGTCTGTGAAGGGCTCCTTGAGGGAATCAGATTCCCTCAAGGAGCCCTTCACGGACTTCTGCGGGAGGTGCGGGAGGCGAGTGAGGGGAACCCTGGGGGAATCTGGGTCAATGAGGGGTCCCCTCACGTACCTTCGTCAGCGGCCTTGGAAGTCGGGCTTGCGTTTTTCCGTGAAGGCCCTCGGGCCTTCCTTCGCGTCGGCGGAGGCGAAGACTTCGATGCCGTACTTGGCGTCCAGTTTGAAGGCTTCTTCCTCGTGCATGCCTTCGGTGTCGCGGATGGTTTTGAGGATCGCGCGTATCGCGAGGGGGCCGTTGTCGTTGATCAGTTCAGCGAGTTCCAGTGCGCGAGCCAGCGCTTGACCGTCGGGGACGACGTGGCCTACCAGGCCGATGTCGCGTGCCTCCGCGGCGGTGATGTGCCTTCCGGTGAGGAGGAGGTCGGCGGCGACGGTGTACGGGATCTGCCTGGGCAGCCGCACGGCTGAGCCGCCCATCGGGAACAGGCCCCAGCGGGGTTCGGAGACGCCGAATTTCGCGCTCTCCGCGGCTACCCGGATGTCCGTGCCCTGCAGGATTTCCGTGCCGCCCGCGATGGCCGGGCCTTCTACGGCGGCGATGAGCGGTTTGGTGAGGCGGCGGCCCTTCAGCAGGCCCTCGATGCGGCTCGGGTCGAAGGAGCCGTTCGAGAAGGACTTGTCGGGGGCGTTGCGGGACATGGATTTCAGGTCAGCACCAGCGCAGAACGCGCCGCCGGCGCCGGTGAGGACGCAGCTGCGCACCTGGTCGTCCGAGTCTACCCGGTCCCAGGCCTCGACCATGATCGAAAGCATTTCGCCGGTGAGGGCGTTGCGGGCTTCCGGGCGGTTCATCGTCACCACGAGCGTGCGGCCTTCGAGGCTGACGAGTGCGTGGGGTTCGGCCACCGGGGCCTCCTTCTCAGCTGGCCGGGGTCATTGCCCAGAACGATAACATGTTCTACTTTGGGTGCGTGGCACTCAACATCGCGGATCTACTCGAGCACGCCGTCGACGCCGTGCCGGAACGCGTCGCGGTCGTGTGCGGCGGACGCCAGGTCACCTTCGCGCAGCTGGAGAAACGCGCGAACCGGCTGGCGCACCATCTGTCCGCGCACGGCGTGGGACCCGGCTCCCACATCGGTGTCTATTCCCGGAACTCCATCGAGGCGCTGGAAGCCATGTTCGCCGCGTACAAACTGCGCGCGATCGCGGTGAACGTGAACTACCGCTACGTCCACGGAGAACTCCGCTATCTGTTCACCAATGCCGACCTGGTGGCGCTGGTGCACGAGCGGCGCTACTCCGACCGGGTGGCGGCGGTGCTGCCGGAAACGCCAAAACTGAAACACGTTGTAGTCGTCGAGGACGGGTCGGACACGCCGTACGAGACGGGCGTCGAGTACGAGTCGGCGCTCGAGGGCGAGTCGGACGAACGCGACTTCGGCGAGCGCAGCGCCGACGATCTGTACATCCTCTACACCGGCGGCACCACCGGCTACCCCAAGGGCGTGCTGTGGCGGCACGAGGACATCTGGCGCGCGCTTGGCGGCGGCATCAACTTCGTCACCGGCGAGTACGTCCCGGACGAATGGACGCTCAGCGAACAAGGCAAATCCGGTTCGCTCGTGCGCCTGCCCGCCGCGCCGCTGATCCACGGGGCCGCGCAGTGGGCCGCGTTCGGTGCGCTGTTCACCGGCAGCCCGGTGGTGTTCGTCCCGCAGTTCGACGCGCACGACGTGTGGCGCGCGGTGCAGGAACACAAGGTGCAGGTGCTGACGATCGTCGGCGACGCGATGGCGCGGCCGCTTGTGGACGCGTACCGCTCCGGCGAATACGACGCGTCGTCGCTGGTCGCGGTGTCGAGTCACGCGGCGCTGTTCTCGCATTCGGTGAAGCAGGAATTCCTGGAGATGCTGCCGAACGTCGTGATCACCGACGCGATCGGTTCGTCGGAGAGCGGGTTCACCGGAATCGGCATGGTGGGCAAGGATTCCGACCATTCCGCCGGGCCGCGGGTGAACTTCGGCAAGGATGCCATCCTGCTCGACGACGACGGCAACCTCGTCGAACCGAAACCCGGCGCGATCGGGCTGATCGGCCGCCGCGGCCACGTTCCGCTCGGCTATTACGGCGACCCGGAGAAAAGCCGCACCATCTTCACCGAGATCGACGGCGTCCGCTACGTCGTGCCCGGCGACTACGCGCGCTACGAGGAAGACGGCACGGTCACGTTGCTGGGCCGGGGATCGCAGTGCGTGAACACCGGCGGCGAAAAGGTGTATCCCGAAGAAGTCGAGGGCGCGCTGAAATCGCATCCGGACGTTTTCGACGCACTGGTCATCGGCATCCCGGACGACCGGCTCGGCCAGCGCGTCGCCGCCGTCGTCCAGCCGCGGCCCGGCGTGCGGCCGGATCTGGCCGCGCTGGAAGCGCACGTGCGGACCGAGGTCGCCGGGTACAAGGTGCCGCGAACGGTGTGGCTGGCCGAGGAAATCGGCCGTTCGCCGAGCGGGAAGCCGGATTATCCGTGGGCCCAGCGGTACGCCGCCGAACACGAACCCGCCTAGGAGGGCGCATGCGCACATCGTTGTGCGACCGGTTCGGCATCGAGGTGCCGATCTTCGGATTCACCCCGTCGGAACACGTCGCGGCCGCGATCAGCCGCGCGGGCGGCATGGGCGTGCTGGGCTGCGTCCGGTTCAACGACGCCGCCGAACTCGACGCGGTGCTGTCCTGGATGGACGAGAACACCGACGGAAAGCCTTACGGCGTCGACATCGTGATGCCGGCGAAGATCCCGTCCGAAGGCACCCAGACCGACCTGAACGAGCTGATCCCGCCGGCACACCGGGAATTTGTCGATAAAGTGCTGAAGGACCTCGCGGTCCCGCCGCTGCCCGACGACACGGACGAACGCGCCGGGGTGCTGGGCTGGCTGCACTCGGTCGCCCGGTCCCATGTGGACGTCGCGCTGAACCACCGGATCAGCCTGATCGCCAACGCGCTGGGCTCGCCTCCGGTCGACGTGATCACCCGAGCCCACGACGCGGGCGTCCCGGTGGCGGCGCTGGCGGGCAAGGGCTCGCACGCGGCTCGGCACGTCGACAACGGCGTGGATCTCGTTGTCGCACAAGGACACGAGGCAGGCGGCCACACCGGCGAGATCGCGACCATGGTGCTGGTGCCGGAAATCGTGGACGCTGTCGGCGACCGCGCCCCGGTCCTGGCAGCCGGAGGAATCGGCTCCGGCCGCCAGGTCGCCGCCGCGCTGGCACTGGGCGCTTCGGGCGCGTGGATGGGCTCGTACTGGCTCGCGACGCAGGAGTACCTCCAGACCATGCCCGAATCGGAGGCGATGCAGGACGCACTGGTCGCGGCGACCTCCGCGGACACCGTCCGGACGCGGATCTACACCGGCAAGCCGGCCCGCCTGCTGAAGACCCGCTGGACGGAGGCCTGGGCGGCGCCGGGTGCGCCGGAACCGCTGCCGATGCCGTTGCAGAACCTGCTGGTTTCCCACGCGCACAACCGGATCCACGCCGCCGCGGACCCGTCGGTGGTGTCGATGCCGGTGGGCCAGATCGTCGGCAGGATGAACCGGGTCCGCCCGGTGGCCGACGTGATGGCGGATCTGGTGCAGGGGTTCGACGAGACGGTTTCCCGGCTGGACAAGCTTCGCTGAGCTTCAGGCGAGGCGCTGCTTGACGAAGAGGGCGGCCCGGTCGAGGGCTTGCCCTGCTTCGTCGAGGGTGTCGGTGAAGGTTTGGAAGACGTGCGGGACGTCGGCGGTGATGTCGAGGATCACGTCGACGTCCGCCTCGCGGGCGCGTTCTGCCAGCCGGACCGAGTCGTCCAGCAGGACCTCGTTCGTGCCGACCTGCAGCAGGATCGGCGGGAAGCCGGTCAGGTCGGCGTGGACGGCCGGGGCGAGGAGCGGCTGGGCCGGGTCCGCGCCTGCCAGGTACAGCTTGCCGGTCTTGGCCAAGCTTTCCCTGGTGAAGAAGGGGTCGGCGGCTTCCTTGTCCACCATGGACGCTCCGGAATGCGTGTGGTCGAGTCCCGCCGAGAACGCGACGATCCCGGCGGGCATCGGCAGCCCCGCGTCGCGCGCGGCGAGGGTGGTGGTGACGGAGAGGCCGCCGCCCGCGGAGTCGCCGGCGAAGACGATCGAGGACGGGTCGTTGTCTTCCAGGAGGCTGCGGTAGGCGGCGAGGCAGTCCTCGATCCCGGCCGGGAACGGGTGCTCGGGCGCGAGCCGGTAATCCAGCGAGAGCGCGCGGATTCCGGTGCGCAGGACCAGGTTCGCGGTCAGCCCCATCGCGGTGTGCGGCGAACCCAGCGCGAACGATCCGCCGTGGAAGTACAGGATCGTGCCCGGCCGCGGCGTGCCCGGAGGTTCGACGAGGACGGCCGGTCTCCCGGCGAGCGTGGTCGGAGTCTCGCGATGTTCGGCCGGCACGGGGTACTGGCTCATGAACGCGGCGAACCCGGCCCGCATCTGATCGATCGAAGTCGCTTCGGGCCGCTCCGGTGCGTTTCGCAGTTTTTCGTCCACCGCGCGGCGCTGTTCCCTGCTCATGGGGTCCCCTCAGGATTCCGTGGAAGTATATGCCGAGGCATCTAATGCTAGACTATATGCCATGGCAGGTACTTCGGCAAACGAGCAGTTCTTCGACCATCTCGTGCGCTGCGAGACCCGGATCTACAACGCGCTGACGGACGGTCTCAAGGCCGAGCACGGCATCGGCGCGTCGCAGTTCGAATTCCTGCAGTACCTGGGACGGCATCCGCAGTCGCGGGTCGCGGACCTCGCGGTGAACTTCGCCGTCGGGATCGGGGCGACCAGCAAGAGCGTCGACCGGCTCGAAGCACGCGGATGGGTGCGCCGGGTGCCGAACCCGGAGGACCGCCGGTCGTCGCTGCTCGAGCTGACTCCCGCCGGACGCGAGCTGGCCGAGGCGATGGAGAAGACGTTCCAGGACCAGCTCGAGCTGCTGATCGGCTCGGTGGTGGGGGAGGACCGGGTCGCGGAGGTCGTCGCCGTGCTCGCCGAGCTGCGGGGAGTGCTGGAGGAGCGGGGAGCGGGGCTTCCTGCGGGCTAGGTTTCGCGGGTTCTGGTGGCGGGGTTGGTTCCGACGCGGCGGCGCGGAACTCGGCGACTCCGGGCGGGTTGCCAGCGTGGCATCGCAGGCTTTGTCTCAGACGGAGGTTCGCGAGCTGTGCCTTCCAGCAGCAGTCCAGGCCTCTCCGCTTCTGCGGCGTGCCTGGCACAACGCCGCACAAACCAGGTGCGGAACCCCAGCGGAGTCCCGCACCTGGCTCGTCACTGCAGGGGTCAGATCTTCCCGGCCGCCGCGGCGATGCCGGAGGCGAACGTGCTCACCTCGGTGTACACGCCGGGTGCGTGGGCCCTGGCGCACCCGTCGCCCCAGCTGACGATGCCTACCTGGATCCATTCGCCCGCTCCGTCGCGGCGGAACATCGGGCCGCCGGAGTCGCCCTGGCAGGTGTCGACTCCGCCGGTGTCCAGCTTGCCCGCGCACAGTTCCGCGTCCGGCTTCAGGTCGGCGTAGTCGCCGCCCTGGGACTGGCACGTCGAGTCGTCCACGAACGGGACCTCGGCCTTCAGCAGGTAGCGCTGCTGCGCGCCGCCTTCCTGGGCCGCGCCCCAGCCGGCGATGGTGAAGGTGCCGGAGTTGTTGTCGGCGTTCTTCGCGATCGGCAGCGTCGGGATTCCGCTCACCGGGCTCGCCAGCTTGATCAGCGCCCAGTCGCCGCCGGTGGAGTCGTACGTCGGGGAGCGGTAGACGTAGGTCGAGCGCACCTTTTTCGCGCTCGAGCTCTGCAGATCGACCACGCCGAGCGTCGCGGTGATCGACGAGTCCGCTCCGGTGCGGTCGACGCAGTGCGCGGCGGTCAGCACGATCTGGTCGGTGTACAGCGCGCCGCCGCAGCCCATCGAAAGCCGGACCATCCACGGGAATTCCCCTTGGTCGGCGCGGGTCCCGCCGACGACCTGAGGCTCCGCACCCGGCGACGGCGGCGTCGACGCGACGGCGGGTGTCGCCAGTCCGGCGGCGGCTGCGAGTGCTGCCGCGCCTGCCAGTACTCGCGTGAGCATGCTGAAGTTTCGCTTGTCGGCCAAGGGGATTGTCCTTCCGGTGTCCACAGTGGAGCTTCCGCTCCCGGGGGCGGGGGAGGTGTCGTGCGTGATGAATCGACTACACCAGAGCCGCGGTAAGTGGACAACCAACTTTCTTCGGATCTTTCGGATTCTTCACCGGATCCGGCAGATTTCGCCGCCGCAGACGACGCGAAAAAGCAGCCTTGACCTGGGGATGCAGGAGAATCGGAGTAACCCGCCGGAGACGGAGCGAGGGGGACTTTCGCGCACCGCCTGCCGCGCACGGGCCGGAATCCGTGCGAGAAAGCCAAAACTCAGCGCGCAACCCCTCGGCGGCGCACCAAGTACGCCACGACGCCCAGCCCCAGCACCAAACACCCGCTGATCACCGAAGCGACCGGCAAACTGAACGCCAGCACCGCGCACCCCGCCAGCCCGCCGGCCGCGACCACCTTCGGCGCGGCTCCCTCGTCCCGGCGCAGGGTCAACGCGGAAGCGTTCGCCACGGCGTAATAAGCCAGCACCGCGAAGGACGAAAACCCAATCGCGCCACGCAAATCCGTCGTCGTCGCCAGTACCGCCACCACCACGCCCACCGCCAGTTCAGCCCGGTGCGGCACCGAAAACCGAGGATGCACCGCAGCCAAGAACCGCGGCAGATGCCCGTCCCGCGCCATGGCGAGCGTCGTCCGCGAAACGCCCAGCACCAGCGCCAGCAACGATCCCAACGCGGCCACCACGGCCCCGACTCGAACCACCAGCGACAGGGACGGCACGGCCGAAGCGAGCGGATCGGGACTCGCGCCGATCCCATCCGGCCCCAACGACACCAGCAGCACCACCGCCACCACGGCGTAAACCACGAGCGTCAGTCCCAAAGCGAGCGGAATGGCCCGCGGAATCGTGCGGGCGGGATCGCGGACTTCCTCGCCCAGCGTGGCCAGCCGGGCGTAACCGGCGAATGCGAAGAACAGCAATCCGGCGGCCTCGAGCACTCCGCCGCCGTGAAACGGAGTCCACGGCGAAACGTGCGGGCCGGAAAATCCGAAAACCGCGACCAAGGCAAGCACGAGAAGGGTGATGCAAACGATCACCCGGGTAGCCAAAGCGGACCGGTGCACGCCGAGATAGTTCACGCCGGTGACCAATCCGATCACGCCCACCGCGAGAATGCTCCGCCAAGGCTGCCCGAGCCCGGGCGCGGCGTAAGCGACGACGGTCAAGGTCATGGCCGCGCAGCTCGCCGTTTTCCCGACGACGAATCCCCAACCCGCTAAGTATCCCCAAAATTCACCCAGGCGAGCGCGTCCGTACACATACGTGCCACCGGATTCCGGGTACAGCGCGGCAAGCCGGGCGGAAGAAGTCGCGTTGCAGTAGGCGACCAGCGCGGCCACGGCGAGCGCGGGCAGCAATCCCGCACCCGCGGCGCGCGCGGCCGGGGCGAACGCGGCGAAAACGCCCGCGCCGATCATCGAACCGAGTCCGATGAATACGGCGTCGGCGAGGCCTAACCGGCGGGCCAAAGGCATTGCGGGGTCCTCCCGTGGGGTCAGTTCGCGAGACAGCGAACCACGCGCCGCGCGTCTGGCATAGGCTCGGGTCTCGTGCCCACGTCTTCGCCGCTGTCCCGCCTGTCCGCCGACGGACCGGTCCGCGACGGCATCCCGGATCACGGCCGCGTGCCGCGCTACTACGCGGTGAAGGTCGAGCTGCTGGCCGTCATCGCCGAACTGGGCGAGGGGAGCGCGCTGCCCACGGAACGCGAACTGTGCGAACGGTTCGAGGTGTCCCGCGCGACGGTCCGGCAGGCGGTCGGCGAGCTGGTCCTCGAAGGCAGGCTGTCGCGACGGCAGGGGAGCGGCACGTACGTCGCCGCGCCGAAGCTGGTCCAGCCGCTCGCGCTCGTCAGCTACACCGAAGGCCTGCGCCGCCAAGGAATCCGGCCCGGGCGCACGGTGATCACGCTCGAACGCCGCGCCGCGGGCACCGGACTGGCCGCCGACCTGCGGATCGAACCGGCCGCCGAGGTGATCCACCTGGAACGCGTCCTGCTCGCCGACGACGAACGCGTCGGCCTCGAATCGACCTTCCTCCGCGCCGACAGGTTCCCGACGCTGCAGGAGGATTTCGACCCGGAGCAGTCGCTGTACGCGTACCTGCGCGACGAACTGGGCGTCGTCTTCGACGGGGCCGAGGAACGCGTGGAGACCGTCCTCGCGACGCCCCGCGAGGCGCTGCTCATCGGCACGAATCCGGCGCTGCCGATGCTGCTGATGCACCGCGTGTCGTGGGGCCCGGACGGCGAGCCGTTCGAGCGGGTCCGGTCGCTTTACCGCGGGGACCGGCTGAGTTTCGTCACGCGACTGAGCCGCGTCGAGTAGCTGTCACAGTCCGCGCCGCCGGTTCGTTCCCCCTGCATCGAACGGAGGGACAACCATGGACATCGCATTGTGGACCGCGCAGGCAGCTCTCGCCTTGCTCTTCGCTTTGTCCGGCGTGCTGAAGTCGGCGATGTCGCGCGAGCGGCTGCTCGAAACGGGGCAAACCGGAGTGGCGGCCTATCCGATGCCGGTCGTGCGCTTCGCCGCGATCTGCGAACTCCTCGCGGCGGCCGGTCTGATCCTGCCCCGGCTGACCGGGATCGCCCCGGTGCTCACCGGGTGGGCGGCGGCCGGCCTGGCCGTGGTGATGATCGGGGCGATGGCGGGGCACGCGCGGCTGGCGGTCACGGAACACCGCCCGAAGGAGTACCGCAACGTCGCGGCGAATGTCGTGATCCTGGCGGTCTGCGTGTTCGTCGCAGTCGGCCGGCTCTGAAGATAACAGAACGGTAACTCATCTGGTCCAATATTCGAGGCTGCTTCACCTGACGTTCCCCGTGCCGACAGGCTCCGTTGAGCGCGGGCGGCGACTGTTGCGGCCGTGCGAATCCTCATCGTTGGCGGCGGCGTGCTCGGCACCCAGCACGCCTGGCAGGCCGTGGAACGCGGCCACGAAGTCCTCCAGCTCGAACGCGAGCCGGAGGCGCGCGGAGCGTCCGTCCGCAACTTCGGGCTGGTCTGGGTCGGCGGGCGGGCCGCCGGTCCGGAGCTGGAGACGGCGGTGCGCGCCCGGGAACTGTGGGAGCGGATCGGCGAACGCGTGCCCGCGCTGGGCTTCCGGCCCAACGGCTCGCTGACGGTCGTCCGGACCGACGCCGAGCTGGCTGTCGCGCAGGAGGTCGTCGCCGGGCCGGAGGCGGCGGAGCGCGGCTTCAAGCTGCTCGACGCGAAGGAAACCCGGGCGCTGAACCCGGCTTTACGCGGCAACTTCACCGGCGCGCTGTGGTGCGAGCGCGACGCGGCGGTCGAACCGCGGACCGCGCAGCCTGCGCTCCGTGAAGCGCTCAAAGCGAGCGGGCGTTACCAGTGGCTGCCGGGTCGCGAGGTGCGGAACCTGACGGAAAACGGCGTCGTGGACGATCACGGCGAGCGCCACGAAGGCGACGTCGTGGTGTTCTGCACCGGCGCGTGGCTCGGCGGGCTGGTCCGCGAGATCGCGGGAGAAATCCCGGTGCGGCGGGTCCGGTTGCAGATGGCGCAGACCCAACCGCTCGACGAGCCGTTGCCCACCAGCGTCGCGGACGGCGACAGCTTCCGGTACTACCCGGCCTACCGCGGCGCCGCGCTCGACGCGATGAACGAAGGCCAGCCGCAGGGCGAAATCGCCGCGCAGAACGCGATGCAGCTGCTCATGGTGCAGCGCCGCGACGGCTCGCTCACCATCGGCGACACGCACGAGTACGCGCAGCCGTTCTCCTTCGACGTCACCGAAGACCCGTACGAACACCTCGCCGAAGTAGCGGGCGCCCTGCTCGGCCGTCCGCTGCCGCGAATCCGCCGCCGTTGGGCAGGCGTCTACGCGCAGGCAACCGACTCGGCCGCGGTGGTGCACCGGGAACGGTTGTCCGGCAACGCTTTTCTCGTCACCGGTCCTGGCGGCCGGGGAATGACCTGCTCGCCCGCAATCGCCGAAGACACCGCAAAGGAGCTGGACTGGTGACCACCGAACTCGTCGTGCTCGACATGGCCGGAACCACCGTCGCGGACGACGGACTGGTCGAACGCGCCTTCACCGCGGCGATCGCCGCCGCCGGAGTGTCCGAAGAGGACGAGCGATACGCCGGAATGCTCGACTACGTCCGGGAAACCATGGGCCAGTCGAAGATCACCGTGTTCCGCGCGCTGCTCGGCGACGAAGACCTCGCCCAGCGCGCGAACGCCGAATTCGAGGGCTCGTACGGACGGCTGGTCGCGGCCGGGGAGTGCAAGCCGATCCCCGGTGCCGAGGAAACCATCCGCAGCCTGCGCGACCAGGGCGTCCGGGTCGCGTTGACCACCGGATTCGCGCCCACGACGCAGCGCGCGCTGCTGGACGCGCTCGGCTGGCACGACCTCGCCGACCTCGTGCTCGCTCCCGGCGACGGCGTGCGCGGCCGGCCGTATCCCGACCTGATCCTCGCCGTCGCGCTGAAACTGCAGGTCACCGACGTCCGCAACATCGCGGTGGTCGGCGACACCCCCACCGATGTCCGCACCGGTCTCGCCGCCGGCGCCGGAATCGCCGCCGGAGTGCTCACCGGTGCCAGCAACCGCGCCGATCTGGAAGCAGCAGGCGCGACCCACGTTCTCGACTCCGTCTCCGCCCTCCCCGCCGTACTCGAAGGAGCCACCCAGTCATGAGAATCCGGAAAGCGACCGTCGTCGCTCTCGTCGCGGCCCTGGCCGGCCTGCTGTCCGCGTGCGGCGGCACGGCGGGCGGCGCGTCCGGCGACCAGACCGTCACCGTGTACACTGCGGACGGGCTCGAGGACTGGTACAACGCCCGGTTCGCCGAGTTCAAGCAGCAGACCGGGATCACCGTCCAGGCCGTTACCGCCGGTTCCGCCGAGGTCGTTTCGCGCGTGGGCAAGGAAAAGGCCAACACCCAGGCCGACATCCTCGTGACGCTCCCGCCGTTCGTCCAGCAGGCGGCAAAGGAAGGTCTGCTCGCGGCGTCCGCGCCGAAGGGCGTCGACCAGGTTCCAGCCGCGCAGAAGGACCCGCAGGGCCGCTACTACGCGATGATGAACAACTACCTCAGCTTCATCTACAACCCGAAGCAGGCGAACCCCGCCCCGAAGACCTGGAACGACCTTCTCGACCCGAAGTACAAGGGCAAGCTCCAGTACTCGACGCCGGGCGAAGCGGGCGACGGCACCGCGGTGCTGCTGCAGGCCCAGCACGTGTTCGGCGAGCAGGGCGCGCTTGACTACCTCGGCCGCCTGCAGGCGAACAATGTCGGGCCGTCGTCGTCCACCGGCAAGCTGCAGCCGAAGGTCGCGAAGGGCGAGATCCTGGTAGCCAACGGAGACCTGCAGATGAACCTCGCCGAGATCGACAAGAGCGGCGGGTTCTCGGTGTTCTTCCCGGCTGACGCGCAGGGCAAGCGGTCCACCTTCGCTCTGCCGTACTTCGCCGGTCTGGTCAACAACGCGCCGCACGCGGACAACGCGCGCAAGCTGCTCGACTTCCTGTTTTCCCCGGAAACCCAGGCGAAGGCCAGCGACGCGTACGGCATCCCGGCCCGCTCCGACGTCAAGCCGCAGGGCCCGAAGGCGGAGAAGATCACCGCCGCGATGTCCGGAGTGGACATTTGGACCCCGGACTGGAACAACGTCCTCGGCCGCCTCGACGCCGATCTCGCCGCGTACCGGAAGGCCACCGGACAGTGACTCCGGCAGTAGAGTTCCGCGGCGTATCCGTCCACTTCGGAGCGACGCAAGCGCTTGCCCCGCTGGATCTCTCGGTAGCGCGCGGCGAAACCCTCGCGCTGCTGGGACCGTCCGGCTCCGGAAAGTCGACCGCGCTCAAGGCGCTCGCCGGGTTCCTCCGGCCGAGCGCCGGGCGGGTGCTGCTCGACGGCCAGGACGTCACCGATCTGCCGCCGCATCGGCGCGGTCTCGGCGTGGTGGTGCAGAGCTACGCGCTGTTCCCGCACCAGCGGGTCGCCGACAATGTCGCGTTTGGACTGAAGGCGCGGAAGATGCGCCGGGCGGACGTGGTGAAGCGCGTCGGCGACGTGCTGGAACTGGTGGGGATGAGCGAGTACGCGCGCCGGTATCCCCGCGAGCTGTCCGGCGGGCAGCAGCAGCGGGTCGCGCTGGCGCGGGCGCTCGCGATCCGGCCCAACGTGCTGTTGCTCGACGAGCCACTGTCCGCATTGGACGCCGCGCTGCGCGAGGACATGGTCGCGGAACTGCTGCGGCTGCGGGCCGAATTGCCGGACACGACGCTGATCTACGTCACTCATGACCAAAGCGAAGCGCTCGCGCTCGCCGACCGGATCGCGGTGCTGCGCGACTCCCGGCTGGTCGAACTCGGTCCGTGCGAACAGCTTTACCGCCGTCCGGCGACCGAGTTCACCGCGAGCTTCCTCGGCGCGGCGAACCTGATCCCGGTCGAACTGGTGCGCGCGGACGGGACCGTCGCGACGGTCCGGCTGGCCGGGCGCGAGCTGTCCGCCGAACCGTCCGGCACGCTTCAACCGGAGCGGCCGGTGGCGCTCGGCGTGCGACCGCACCGGATTTCGGTCGGCGAACTCGGACCGGGCACCTTCCCGGCGCTGGTGCGCGGCGTGCAGTGGCGCGGCTCCGGATACCGGCTCGACCTGCGGCTTACCGACGAGGTGTGCGACATTCGCGCCGAGGTGCCGGACAGTCCGGTGCTGCCCGCGGTCGGCGACCGGGTCGGAGTGTCCATTCCGGACGGTTGCCCGCTGGTGGGGGTGGGCGGATGACTGGCCTCGCCCTCGGCACCGCCGCGGTCGCCCCGGCTCGCCGCAGCACACGGCCCCGCCGGTACCGGATCGGCTGGCTGCTCCCGCCCGCGATCGTGGTCGCCGGGTTTTTCGGTTATCCGCTGGTGCTGGTGGTCCTGCAGTCGTTCACCGCACAGGACGGCAGTTTCGGGCTTTCGGTGTGGACGCAAGTGCTGTCGTCGCCGGAATTCGGCCGCGCGGTGTGGCAGACGGTGTTGCTGGCCTTGGGTTCCACCGTCGGTTGCGTGCTGCTCGGCGGATTTCTCGCGCTGGTTGTAGCGTTCGTCCCGTTTCCCGGGGCGACGCTGCTCGCCCGCCTCGTGGACACGGTGCTGGCGTTCCCGTCGTTCCTGATCGCGCTGGCCTTCACCTTCCTTTACGGCGGCGCGGGAGTCTTCGGCACCGCCGGGTTTCTGTACTCGCCGTGGGGCGTGCTGCTCGCCGAGATCACCTTCTACACGCCGTTCGTGATGCGGCCCGCTCTTGCTGCGTTCAGCCAAGTTCCGTCGGCCCAACTGGACGTGGCGGCGAGCCTCGGCGCGCGGCCGGGCCGGGTGCTGTGGCGCGTGGTGCTGCCGGAAGCGTTGCCGTCGCTCGCGTCCGGTGCGTGCCTGGTGCTGCTGTTGACGATGAACGAGTTCGGCATCGTGCTGTTCCTCGGCGCCAAGGGCGTCTCGACGTTGCCGATGCTGGTGTACGGCAAGGGAATCGTCACGTTCGACTTCCCGGCCGCATCCGTGGTCGCGGTGGTGAACGTGGTGCTGTCGCTGGTGCTCTACACGGTTTACCGGCGCGTCGTCAGGGGAGGGGGCCGTCGTGCTGCTGTGGACGCGGCGTAGCCGGTTGCTGGTGTGGCTGGTGTTCGGCGTGGTTTTCCTCGGGGTGGTGGCCGCGCCGCTGGTGATGATCGTGCTGGCGTCGTTCGCCGGGAGCTGGACGGGCGTGCTGCCCAGCGGGCTCACCGGAGCGCATTACGCGGACGCGCTGTCCGGTGAGACGTTCGCGAGCTTGTCGGTGAGCGTGCAGACCGGGGTGATCACGTCGCTGGTCTCGGTGGTGCTCGGCACCTGGGCCGCGCTGGCCGTCGACCACGCGCCGCCGCGCCTGCGCCGGATGGCGGATTCGCTGTTCCACCTCCCGATCGCGGTGCCGTCGGTGGTGCTGGGGCTCGCGTTGCTGGTGGCGTTCAGCCGTCCGCCGGTGGCGTTCAACGGCACGCGCTGGATCGTCCTCGCCGGACACTTGATGATCCTGCTGCCCTTCGCGTACAGCACGGTTTCGGCCGCGCTGCAACGCGTTGACCCGCTGCTCGCGCAGGCCGCGGCGAGTCTCGGCGCGCGTCCGTTGCGGGTGCTGGTGCGCGTGCGGTTGCCGGTGCTGCTGCCCGCGATGTCGGCTTCGGCCGGTTTGGCGCTGGCGATGTCGATGGGCGAATTGGGCGCGACGATGATGCTGTACCCGCCCGACTGGCGGACGCTCCCGGCGACCATCTTCTCCCTCACTGACCGGGGACAGGTGTTTCTCGCGTCCGCGAGCACGGTGCTGTTGCTGGTGGTGACACTGGCCGGGGTGGTGCTGCTGGGGCTGGTGCGGGGGAAGGCTTCGGCCCGGTGAAATAGTTTCCCGCCCGGATGCAACCTTCCGGGGCGCGATTCCGTCCGCGTTGCATGCGGACTACAGGGAAAATCGTGGGAGCGAGCGCGCTGCTGCTGACGGTCGCGGCGTGCGGGGGCAACGGAACCGTGGCTGCGCCGGTTTCCTCGGGGCCGCCGTCCAGTTCGGCGCCGGTGTCCTCGCCTCCGCCATCTTCGCCGTCGGTGTCTCCGCCGCCGGTTTCAGCGCCGCCGAAGAGCCGTCCGACACAGGGCGTGCCGCCGGGGGACACCGCGCCCGCGGCCGGGCAGATCAATGCCTCGGCCCTTCCAGCCGGCTACCCGCACGACGTCACGCTCGCCGAGGGCGGCTCGGTCGTGGTGATCCAGGCGGAGGAAGGCGGATGCGACAAGCTCAGCGCGAAGGCGGGGGAGCAGACGGCGACTCAGGTCGTCGTGCTGGTGACGCTCACCAAGGCGCCGCACGGGCAGATGTGTCCCATGCACATCCGGGAGATTTCGCTGCCGGTGCGGCTCGCCGCGCCGCTGGGCGGGCGGGAACTGGTATTGAAGCCCGGTCCGTGAAGATCGGGTGCAACCCGGCGGGGCGGTCGGTCCGTCCAGGGATCATGAGGTACTCGACGAAGCTGATCGGAACGACACGACTGGCGGGCGCGGCACTGGTGCTCACGATGGCAGCCGCGTGCGGCAGCCCGACGAGCATGGCGAACGCACCAGCGTCCGGGACCGAGACTGCGCCGCCGAGCGGCAGTGCTTCGGCGCCGCCGTCGTCGCCGGGCAAGCCCCAGTTCAACCCGCCCGCGGGGGCGGTGCGGGTTCCGGACAAGCAGGTGGACGGGGCTGCGCTGCCCAAGACGTTTCCCAAGGAGGTTTATTCGGACAGCGGGGGGAAGGTGCTCGTGGTGCGGGCTGAGGAAGGCGGGTGCGGGCATGCGCTTGGGTCCGCTGTCGAGCAGTCCGCGCAGCGGGTGGTGGTGGATTTGAGCGAGACCAAGGCGCAGACCGGGCAGATGTGCACGATGGATTTGCGGCATCCGGTGATTTCGGTGCCGCTCGGGGCGCCGTTGGGGGAGAGGACTGTGGTGTTGAAGCAGTCTCCGCCTCGGTGAGGTCGTTGGGGTGACGGGTCGGACGGCTTCGTCGGGGGGTCGTTCGGCTCGTCGCCTGGCGGCGACATCGCGCTCTGAGTGGGGCCACCACCCCTCAGCCTGATTGTGACTACGGCGCGGAGGTGCTTGTCAAGGCGGGAAAGATGCCTTGACAAGCACCTCCGCGCCGTGTTTTTGGCTGTGTATCGGGGTTGCGGGGGTGTGGCTGCCTTGATTCGTTGGGTGCGTTGGCTGCGGTTGGGCCGGGCGGTACGCGGCTTGGGCGATTGGTCGCGGTGGGATTCGCGGGTGGCGGTTTAGCGCCCCAATGTGGCATTGGATGCATGTGATGCACCCAATGTGGCGTTCGGTGCATCTGACGCACCCAATGCCGCATTGGGGCGCATCGCGGGCGGCAGGCAGCGGGCAGGGCGGGGTGGCACGGTCCGTGAGGGCCACCCTGAGGGAATCAGATTCCCTCAGGGTTCCCCTCACGGCCCGCACGTCCCGCGTCCCAGACCAGGCGAGACCTTCGACCTGGGCGGACACGGCTCGAACGCACCTGCAGCGCCGCCTTGAGTTCCTGGCATGGGGAATCAGAGTCAATGAGGGTTCCCCTCACGGACTTCCTGGCGGGGAGTCCACAGTGGACTTGCGGGTGTGTCGATGGCAGCGGGGGGCGGGCGGCCCTAGGCTTGGGCGATGGGAACTCGCCAGGTTTCGCGCAGTGCTGTCGTTGCTGCGGCGCCGGAACGGATTTTCGCGTTGCTCGTCGATCCGGCGCAGCATCCGCTCATCGACGGGTCGGGCACGGTGCGGGCCAGTCAGGGGTCGGCGCCGGCGCGGTTGTCCTTGGGGGCGCGGTTCGGCATGGAGATGCGGATGGGCGCGCCGTACCGGATTCAGAACACCGTGGTCGAGTTCGAGGAGAATCGGCTGATTGCTTGGCGGCACTTCTCCGGGCATCGGTGGCGTTGGCTGCTCGAGCCGACCGAGGACGGGCGCACCGAGGTCACCGAGACCTTCGACTGGTCGACTGCTCGGTCGCCGCTTGCTATCCGGTTGCTCGGGTTTCCCCAGCGCAACGCCGAGGCCATCGAGAAGACTCTCGCCCGGCTGGGCGGGATGTTTCCCGGATGACCTCGGCGTCGGCCGGAATCAGCGGAAGCTGATCTGCAGGACCGGTTCGCTGGTTTCGGAGAAGAAGTCGTTGCCCTTGTCGTCGATGACGATGAACGCGGGGAACTCTTCGACCTCGATTTTCCAGACCGCTTCCATGCCGAGTTCGGCGTACTCGAGCACGTCGACCTTCTTGATGCAGTCCTTCGCCAGCCGGGCGGCCGGGCCGCCGATCGAGCCGAGGTAGAAGCCGCCGTGTTCCTTGCAGGCCGCGGTGACCTGCTTCGAGCGGTTGCCCTTCGCCAGCATGACGAGCGAACCGCCCGCGGCCTGGAACTGGGCGACGTACGAGTCCATCCGGCCCGCGGTCGTCGGGCCGAACGAGCCGGACGCGTAGCCGTCGGGGGTCTTCGCCGGGCCCGCGTAGTAGACCGGGTGGTCGCGGAGGTACTGCGGCATCTCCTCGCCGGCGTCGAGGCGCTCGGCGATCTTCGCGTGGGCGATGTCGCGCGCCACGACCAGCGGGCCGGTCAGCGACAGGCGCGTCTTCACCGGCAGTTGCGCCAGCTGGGCGCGGATCTGGTCCATCGGCTGGTTCAGATCGACCGACACGACCTCGTCGGACAGGTCTTCCTCGGTGACGTCCGGCAGGAAGCGGGCCGGATCGCGCTCGAGCTGTTCGATGAACACGCCCTCGCTCGTGATCTTCGCCTTCGCCTGGCGGTCGGCCGAGCAGGACACCGCGACGCCGACCGGGCAGCTCGCGCCGTGCCGGGGCAGGCGGATCACGCGGACGTCGTGGCAGAAGTACTTCCCGCCGAACTGGGCGCCGATGCCGAACTGGCGCGTCATCTCCAGCACCTGCTGCTCGAGGTCGCGGTCGCGGAACGCGTGGCCCAGCTCGGAACCCTCGGCGGGAAGGTTGTCCAGGTAGCGCGCGGAAGCCAGCTTCGCGACCTTGAGGTTGAACTCGGCCGACATGCCGCCGACGACGATCGCCAGGTGGTACGGCGGGCACGCGGCGGTGCCCAGGCTGCGCAGCTTCTCGTCCAGGAACCGGGCGAGCCGCTTCGGGTTCAGGACCGCCTTCGTTTCCTGGTACAGGAACGTTTTGTTGGCGCTGCCGCCGCCCTTGGCCATGAACAGGAACTCGTACGACGGGTCCGTCGCGTCGGTGTCTTTGTGATACAGCTCGATCTGCGCCGGGAGGTTCGTGCCGGTGTTGCGCTCTTCCCAGAAGTTGATCGGGGCCATCTGCGAGTAGCGCAGGTTCAGCTGCTGGTAGGCGTCGAAAATGCCCTGAGACAGCGCGCGCTCGTCGTCGCCGCCGGAGAGCACGCCCTCGGTGCGCTTGCCGATGACGATCGCGGTGCCGGTGTCCTGGCACATCGGCAGCACGCCGCCTGCCGAGATGGCCGCGTTGCGGAGCAGGTCCATCGCGACGAAACGGTCGTTGCCGCTGGCTTCGGGGTCGTCGACGATCGCGCGCAGCTGCTGCAAGTGTGATGTACGCAACAGGTGCTGGATGTCGGTGATCGCCGTGCGCGCGAGCGTCGTCAGCGCTTCCGGATCGACCTTCAGAAACTTCCGCCCGGCGGCTTCGACGGTCTCGACGCCGTCGGCGGTGACCAGCCGGTATTCGGTGGTGGTGTCCTTGCCGAGCGGCAGGACTTCGGTGTGCTGGAACGTGGTGGGCGGCACAGCGAGGCTCCTTTGCCCTGATCGGGATTGGCTCACGGTACTCAGCGGGTTCCGCCCGGTCGCACGGGCGCGGGGACGCTGTGGGATAGCGCACGCCAGCGGTGCTTCCGGCGGGTTTCGGGCAGGCATGGTCGGGAGGCCGGGCCCACCCCGACGGACCCGACCTCCCGGGGAAAGCGGACCGGATGCGCACACACCCGCCCCGCGTGACCAACGGGACCCCCGCCGGCGCGTTGACCGGACGCCGCACAGCGGGGGTCGCGAACGCTTGCTACCCACTGCCCAGAACCGCCAAACGCGAACGAGACGCGAATTCCACGATCGGGTGCGCGGAGTGGTGACGGGGTTGCGGTGGGTGTCAGGACGAATCGGGTCAAGGGGAGGAAACGGGGCACGGAAGGTGGAGGGTGCGCTCAGAAGGGGCTTAAGTGGCTGGTGAGGCTCAAGTGGCTGGTGGGGCTGGTGGTGTTGATGAGGCGATTTGTCGGCAATTCGACGTTGCCCTCGGCGGGGCAGCGGTCAGGGCGGCAGGCGGGGGAAATCGGGGCTGGGCACGACAAAACCCCCGGTCCGAAAGCCGAACCGAGGGTCTTGCGCAACCAGCGGCACGAACCGCTGCCCATCGAAACAATCTGTGGTCGAAGAGTCCCCGTCCCGCCTGACCGGGCCCCACCCGATCCCCACGGAAAACCCTGACCGTGCCTGTCCGCGTGCTTGCCGCGGCCGGGCTCACCGGACCCCGCGCCCGGTCAGTCCGCCGCGCCAGCCCGAATGCTCGCTGACCGGCTTCTCCGCCCTCCCCGGAACCCGGAACCCGAGCCCGAAACCCGGCCCGGGTCCGGGGAGGGAAGAAAACTCAGCTGGCGTACGCCCGCAGCCGGTCGGCGCGCTCGCCCTGGCGCAGCTTCGCCATGACCTCGCGTTCGATCTGCCGCACGCGTTCGCGCGACAGGCCGAAGTGCTTGCCGATCTGGTCGAGCGTGCGCGGCTGTCCGTCGTCGAGGCCGTAGCGCAGGCGGATGACGTGCTGTTCGCGGTCGTCCAGCGTGGCCAGGACCCGGCGGAGGTCGTCTTGCAGCAGGCCGGAGATCACGGCGCTCTCGGCGTCGGTCGCCTCCGAGTCCTCGATGAAGTCGCCCAGCGGGGCGTCCTCTTCGGTGCCCACCGGCATGTCGAGGCTCACCGGGTCGCGCGACTGGTCGAGCAGGTCCGAGATCTTGTGCACCGGAATGCCCGATTCGGCGCTCAGTTCCTCGTGCGTCGCGTCGCGGCCCAGCTGCTGGTGCAGGTCGCGGCGGATCCGGGCCAGCTTGTTCACCTGTTCGACCAGGTGGACCGGCAGCCGGATGGTGCGGCCCTGGTCCGCCATGCCTCGGGTGATGGCCTGGCGGATCCACCACGTGGCGTACGTGGAGAACTTGAACCCCTTGGAGTAGTCGAACTTCTCCACCGCGCGGATCAGGCCCAGGTTCCCCTCCTGGATCAGGTCGAGCAGCGGCATGCCCCGTCCGGTGTAGCGCTTCGCGAGCGACACCACGAGTCGGAGGTTGGCCTCCAGCAGGTGGTTCTTCGCGACGTGGCCGTCGCGGACCAGCGCGCGCAGTTCCTTGCGGCGCTGCGGCGTGAGGCCCTCGGCGGTGTCGAGCATGTGCTGGGCGAAGACCCCGGCTTCGATCCGCTTCGCCAGCTCGACCTCGTCGGCCGCGGTGAGCAGCGCGGTCTTGCCGATGCCGTTCAGGTACACGCGCACCAGGTCGGCGGCGGGGCTCTGGGCGTCGAGGTCGGCGTCGGTGAGC
Source organism: Amycolatopsis sp. CFH S0740 (assembly GCF_004522315.1). Classification (NCBI taxonomy): domain Bacteria; kingdom Bacillati; phylum Actinomycetota; class Actinomycetes; order Pseudonocardiales; family Pseudonocardiaceae; genus Amycolatopsis; species Amycolatopsis sp. CFH S0740. The sequence continues at coordinate 92,264 of NZ_SDLS01000031.1, forward strand.
GCCCCCACGCTCACCCGCTCCTCGGTCTGCTGTGCTGGAATCCCGCGCTCGCGAATCCCGCGCGCTTCGCGTTCGAGAGTCTGGACTGACATTCTGCCTCCCCGGTCACGGGCTGAACGTGTCTCGCCGGCGCCTGCGGGACGGGGCCTGTGGAATCCCGTGTCCGCGGGCCCAGCCGGCTTGGCTGGACACTGGTCTCAACGCTCCGGGTAGGTGAAACGTTCCCGGCTCGCTGAAATGAGGACGGGCGTACCCGCCTCGCGGTTGCTCCACCAAAACTGAGGTTTTGCTGAGAACCGCTGCGCTCCGGGGAATGCGCTCGAATCGCGCTCCGTGCCTTCGATGTTACGCGGCCTTCTCCAATGTGGTCTAGACCTCAACGAGAACGGTGAACGGGCCGTCGTTCACGCTTTCCACCGCCATCTCCGCGCCGAACCGTCCGGTCGAGACGGTCGCGCCGCGGCCGCGCAGTTCCGCGACCACGGCGTCCACCAGGGGTTCGGCGATTTCCGGCCGGGCGGCGGCGGTCCACGACGGGCGGCGGCCCTTGCGGGTGTCGCCGTAGAGCGTGAACTGCGACACCACGAGCAGCGGCGCGCCGGTCGTCGCGCACGATTCCTCGTCGCGCAGCAACCGGAGCTCGTGCAGTTTGCGGGCCATCGTTTCGGCTTTCCCGGGATCGTCGTCGCGGTGCACGCCCAGCAGCACGAGCAGCCCGGGTTCCTTGATCTCTCCGGCAATCTCCCCCGCGACGGTCACGCTCGCGCGGGTGACCCGCGCCGCCACCGCCCTCACCGCGGCGAACCCGGCACGAGCATGCCGTGCCGCACAAGTTCGCGGACGATGGGCAAAGCGGCGGCGGTCAGTTCGGCCGAATCGAGGCCCTGCGCGGCGGATAGCAGGTCCAGCAGATCCGACAGCGGCAACGCGCCGCGGCAACCCGCGAGAAGGCGCGTGGTGAGTTCGTCGACCTCGTGCTGCCAACCGGGTCCGTCGGTGCGATGCAACCGCCGCACGGTTGTTTCCCAGCCCTCATCTCCGGGAGAGTCGACGCGTTCGAGCAGCACTGTCTCGGGTACCCGAAACGCTACGTCCAACACATTGTCGCCGTGCGTACGCAGCCACTCGACGCGGTCGAGCCAGTTCGCTGCTTCGGGGCCCAGCGGGTCGTCGTAAGCCTGTCGCAGGTCTTCGCAGACAACAGTCGGCGTCTGACCGTTCGCGCGCCGCAGCGTCACGAAGCCGAATCCGATGCCCTGTACGTCGTTTTCGGTGAACCAGTCGAGCCACGCGGCGGCTTTCGCGCGGCCTTCGGGCGAGCGCGGGTCGATGCCTTCGTCACGAAGCCACGTGCCGACGTACAGCCCGGGGTCGGCGACGTCGCGCTGTACGAACCAGGCGTCCGTCTCAGGCGGCAGCCAGCGTGCGACGCGGTCGCCCCAGTCTTCGTCGCGACGGTGCAGCCACGACGCGAGGAGCTGACCCGTGCCGCCGTCGTTGAGGAAGCTCGGCAGCTGACGGACGACCAGCGCGCTCGCGTCGTCGCCGGCCAAGCCGGAGTCGCGGTACGTGTAGTCGACGCGCGGCGGACCGACCACGAATGGCGGATTGCACACGATCTGGTCGAAGCGGCGGCGCGCGACGGGTGCGAACCATTCGCCGCGCAGCAGCTCGACGTCCAGCTCGTTCAGCCGGAAGGTGCCCGCGGCCAGCGCGAGCGCGCGGGCCGACACGTCGGTCGCGGTGACCCGCTGCGCGTGCCGGGTCGCGTGCAGCGCCTGGACGCCGTTGCCGGTGCCCAGGTCGAGCAGGGTGCCGACCGGGCGGCGGCTGGTCGCGCGGATCAGGCTCAGCGACGCGTGCCCGACACCGAGCACGTGGTCCTCGGGCACGACGTGGCCGAGCATGTCGGCGTCGAGGTCGGAGACGACCCACCACGAACCGTCATCGTCGCCGTGCGGGCGGATGTCGAGCGCGGCGCGGAACTCGTCCCCGACCGTCCGCAGGATGCCCGCGGCCACCGCGTCGTCCGCGCTGAGCGGGGCGAACGCCGACGAGACGGCCTTCTCCGGCTCGGCGAGACCGAGCAGGAACAGCCGGATGAAGACGCCGAGATCGCCGGCGTCGAGGCTCGCGCGGCGGGCGGGTTCGGGCTCGCCGCGGCCGAGCGCCGTGTGCGCTGCGCCGCCGAGCGCGTCGACGACGCCGTCAGCGTCGTAGCCGGTGCGTCGGAACGCTTCGCGCAGCCGCGCGCAGACGTCGTCGGAAAGGTCAGGAAGAGGCGTGTTCGTGCTCACGGTGGGTAAGCCTGCCACGATGAGCATCGTGACCACCGAGACCACCGAGCGTGTCCTGGCTCCGCTTGAAGCGGCACTGCCGGAGCTTGAAGCGCTGTACGTCGATCTGCACCGTCATCCCGAGCTGGCGTTCACTGAAACCCGCACGGCAGCCGAGCTGGCCCGACGGCTGACTGAAGACGGCTTCGAGGTGCACACCGGCATCGGTCGCACCGGTGTAGTCGGCGTCCTGCGCAACGGCGAAGGACCGACTGTGCTGCTTCGTGCGGACATCGACGCGTTGCCGGTCGAGGAGCAGACGGGGCTCTCGTACGCGAGCACTGTGCGCGGCGTCGACTCCGAGGGCCGCGAAGTGCCGCTGATGCACGCCTGTGGGCACGACATGCACGCGACGTGGCTCTCCGGTGCCGCGCATCTTCTCGCGGCTTCGCGGGACGAGTGGTCCGGCACGCTGCTCGCGCTGTTCCAGCCCGGGGAAGAGGCCGGGGACGGTGCCGCCGGGATGGTCCGCGACGGTCTCTTCGACCGGGTCGGCCGTCCCGACGTGGTCTTCGGGCAGCACATCGTGCCTGGTCCGGCCGGGTGGGTGCTGACTCGCCCGGGCGTGATCATGGCGGCGACCGATACTTTGCGGATCACCCTGCACGGTCGCGGCGGGCACGGGTCGCGGCCGGAAACCACGGTCGACCCGGCGGTGCTGGCGGCGTCCGTGGTGCTCAAGCTGCAGACGATCGTGTCGCGCGAGATCGCGGCGACTGAGCCTGCGGTGGTGACTGTCGGCTCGATGCATGTCGGGACCGCGGCGAACGTGATCGCTGACCATGCCGTGCTCGAAGTCAACACTCGGGCCTTCGACGACGCCGTGTTGGTGCGGCTGCGCAAGGCGATCGAGCGGATCGTGAACGGTGAAGCCGCGGCCGCGGGGGCGCCTCAGCCGCCGACGGTGGAGGTCGTCGCGTCCTATCCGGTCACGGCGAACGACACTGCCGCGTCGGACGAGTTGACCGAGGTGTTTCGCGGGCACTTCGGTGCGGAGGCGACGATGCCCGCGCCCCTGGTCACCGGCAGTGAGGACTTCAGCGAGTTCGGCCGGGCGGCCGGGGTGCCGTCGGTGTTCTGGCTGGTCGGAGGGTTCGACGCGCAGCAGGTCATCACGGCGATGACCGAGGGACGGTTCGAGACCGACGTGCCCTCGAATCACTCGTCCAAGTTCGCGCCGGTGCTGCACCCGACGCTGCGGACCGGGGTCGAGACGCTGGTCGTCGCCGCGTTGTCCCGGTTTGCCCGCCCGGGTGTCGCGGAAGGCCGGTGAGTGAGACGATGGAACACGGAGGTGGTGCTGTGAACGCACCCCACGGAGCCGATCCCCGCCCCGAACCTGTGTTGATCACCGAGGCCGAGCCGTCGCTGGACGATCAGCTGGCGTCGCGGAAGCGGAAGTACGTCATCATGATGGTGTGCCGGATTCCCTGTCTTATTTTGGCCGGGCTGACTTATCACACGTGGTGGCTGGCTATTTTGTTTTTGGTGATTTCCGTGCCGTTGCCTTGGATCGCGGTGTTGATCGCTAATGACCGGCCGCCTAAGAAGTCGGAGAAGGTCAATCGGTATGCGCGGGATGCTCGGCAGATTGAGGGGCGGAAGCATCGGGTGATTGACGGGTGATCGGCTCGTCGCCTGGCGGCGACATTGCTTTTGAGGGTTGCGTGGGGCACCCCGAAGCTTGATTGTGCTGACGGTCTGGGGGTGCTTGTCAAGGCGGGAAAGATGCCTTGACAAGCACCCCCAGACCGCAGATGGGCTTCGTATCGGGGTGCGGGGGAGGGGCTGGGTGCCTCGCTCGTTGGGTGCGTCGGTGCGGTTTTAGGGCCGTGAGGGGGGCCCTGACGGAATCTGGGGCTGTCAGGGGGCCCCTCACGGACCTTTGTTTTAGGGTTGCGGGCCGATTCGGCTTACTGCCAGTGCGCCTAGTTGGGTGCCTGTGCGTAGTACGTCCACTGTGGACTTTCCGGCTAGCCAGGTGGTGAGGACGCCTGCGTCGAAGGCGTCGCCTGCGCCGGTGGAGTCCACGCAGGTTGTTTCTACTGCTGGGACTGAGGAGACGCCGGTTGCGTCGATCCAGCTCGCGCCGTCCAGGCCTGCGGTTACTACTACTGCGCCTACGGTGTTCAGCAGTTCGGTGGCCGAGGACGGGTCTGCGGAGCCGGTCAGGGCGACTAGTTCTTCGGTGTTCGGCATGAGCAGGTCGGTGCCGCGTACGTCGTCCAGGAAGGCTGACGGGTCGTGGATGTGGGCGGCTGCTTGGGGGTCCACGGAGGTCGTCAGCCCGGCTTTCTTCGCGGCGGCCAGTGCGGCTAGGCCTGCGGGGCGGGAGGACGGGTCCAGCAGGACATAGCCGGACAGGTGCAGGTGGGTGGAGCCTGCCAGTGCCTCGGAGGTGACGTCTTCGGGGGCGAAGCGTTTGTTCGCGCCTCGGTCGGCGAGCATGCTGCGTTGGCCTTCGCCGTCTACCAGGACTACTACGCAGCAGGTCGGGGCTTCCGGATCGGTCGCGAAGGCGCAGCGGACTCCTGCGGCTTCCAACTCGGCTCGGATCAGGCGGCCGCCCGAGTCGTCGCCGATTCGGGCGATCAGGGTGGTTTCTGCTCCCAGGGAGCGCAGCCACAGGGCGGTGTTCGCTCCGGCGCCGCCGCCGGTGAAGCGGATTGCTGCTCGGGCGTCGCCGCCGTGGGGGAGGGGCTGGTCGTGTCGCGCGACGACGTCTAGGCCCGCGTCGCCGACTACTACGATTCCGGTCACGACAGGGCCACCGCTACCTCGGTCGCGAGTTTGGCGTTGGACAGCACCAAAGCCTCGTTCGCGTCGATGCTGACGCCTTCGCTGGCGGTGTGGAAGTGTTCGAGCAGCACGGGGGTCACGTCCGCGCCGTGTACGTCGCCGTCGGCCAGTTTTGCCAGGCCTTCGCGCAGCAGGCGGTCGTGCAGTGCACGGTCCATTTCGGACTCTTCCGGGATCGGGTTTGTCAACAGTACGCCCGAATTCGCGTACCGGCGGTGCGCGGAGATGACCGCGGCGGCCTGTTTCGGGTCGTCCACGCGCCAGCCGACGGGGTGGCCGGACGAGCGGAGGTAGAACGCGGGGAAGTCGTCGGTGCGGTAGCCGAGGACGGGCACCGAGTTCGTTTCCAGGACTTCAAGGGTGGCGGGGATGTCCAGGACGGACTTCACGCCGGAGCACACGACCACGGTCGGCACCTTGGCGAGGACGCCGAGGTCGGCCGAGACGTCCCAGCTCTGTGCCGCGCCCAGGTGCACGCCGCCGAGGCCGCCGGTGGCGAAGACGCCGATCCCGGCTGCCGCGGCGAGCGCCGAGGTGCCGGCGACGGTCGTGGCGCCGGAGCGGCCGAGGCCGACTGCGGGGCCGAGGTCGCGCAGGGACAGCTTGTCCAGGCCGGCGTCGGGGGCGCAGACGCGCTCCAGTTCGGCGGGGGACAGGCCGATGACCGGCCGTCCGTCCAGTACGGCGATGGTGGCCGGGACGGCGCCGCCGTCTCGTACGGTTTGCTCGATGCGGCGGCCGACGTCGAGGTTCCGTCCGTACGGGAGGCCGTGCGAAAGGATCGTGCTCTCGAGCGCGACGACGGGGTGACCGTCACGCAACGCCGAGGCGACTTCCTCGTGGACGAACAGGGGAGTGGTCTGGGTGGTCACGAACGGACATCATCTGTGATCGCCGCGCACGCTGCGGCATCGGGTCAGCTCTGCCTGCAGATTTCGCCGCGCGGCGGCTTCCCAGCGTGAGCGCGCGCTTTCGGTGAGGTACAGCGCAGGTCGCGCGAGGAGGCTTTCCAGTACCGCGGCGCGGCCGGTCGCCCAGGCATCGTCGGGATAGCGCGCGTACTCCTGGCGCACGTTGTCCACGTACGCGGCGTACACAGCGGGCGGTGCGCCGAGGATGGCTAGGTCGGCGTCGAGGAGGGCTGCTGCGGCTAAGTCGTCTTCGGGGGCTTCGTGGGCGGCGGTGGCGAGGACGAGGGCTTCGGCTCGCTCGGTGTGTGCGTCGGCAATCCCTGCGCGCGTGAGCCAGCGGCGAAGCCACTCCGCGCTGCGCTGCTCGTCTTCGCCGGGTACGGCGTCGTAGACCACGTCGTGCGCCCACGCGGCGAGTACGACGACAGCGCGTTCGTGGAAGGGCAGGTCGGCCGCTAGCCGCTCCGCGTCGTGCGCGACGGCGGTGGCGTGGGCGAGGTCGTGGTAGCGGCGGTGCGGTTCGGTGTAGCGCGTTTCGAGGTCGGCCCAGGCGTCGTGGCCGACGCGGTGGTCGCCGCCGAGGCGGGTGAGGCAGCTGTGCCAGCGGGGTGCGGACTCGTGCGGCATCCGGGCTCCTGAGGGGTCCCTTGGCAGGTCAGGCGAGCCTAGCCGGGCATTACCGCGGGCGCGGCGCTGAGGCATGATGGTGGGGTGAGCACCGAAACGCTGACCAAGCCGGAGACCGACAGCACCGAGTCGACCGACGACGACTCGCCGAAGATGTTCCACTACGTGCGCAAGAACAAGATCGCCGAGAGCGCGGTCATGGGCACGCACGTCGTGGCGCTCTGCGGCGAGGTCTTCCCGGTCACGAAGTCGCCCAAGCCGGGGTCCCCGGTCTGCCCCAAGTGCAAGAAGATCTACGAGGGCCTCCGTCCCGGCGGCGACGACTGAGCGCGCTTCCCGCGCGTCCCGGTGCGCGGGAACAAAGGTGAAAATCCTTCACTCGGTGGCTGTGCACCCGGGGAGGAACTGGTAGACCTGCAGTCCGGCCAGTCGCCTCCCCGCAGGAGTGTCCCCGCATGCGCGCAACCGGGATCGTGCTTTCCCTCGTCGTCCTGATGTCCGCCTTCAGCGCCGTCGCGGCGGGCGCCGCGGACGCGGTGACCGGATGGACCACCGTCGGCTCGGACCGGGCCCGTCCGCTCGACGAGAGCCAGGGCCTCGCCACTGTCGAGCGCTCGTCCGGCACCAGCATCCGCTACACCGGCATCGGCACCGTCGACCCGGGTCTGGCCTCGAAGGGCTGGAACCACATCGGCGACCCGGGCTCGGCGAAGGGCTGGTACGTCGAGCCCTACCAGCGGGACGACCGCGGCGCGAAGCTCTTCCGCGTCGAAGCCCCGGACGGCTCCCGCGCCGACTACCAGCACGCGCTGGAATCGTGGGAGGCCAACAACAACTCGTTCGCCGCGGTGTCGCCCGACGCGCGCTGGCTCGTGTCCGGCGAATGGGGCACGATGGACCGCCTGCTCGTCTACCCGATGCCCGGCGTCGCGGCCACCGATCCCGGCCAGAACCTGCCGTACGCCTCGGCGATCCGGCTCGACCACCAGGTACGCGACGTCCAGGGCTGCGATTTCGTCTCCGCGACCCGGCTCATGTGCTCCTCCGACGACCCGGACGGCAGCCTCTTCGGCACCACGAAACCGCTGCTGCAGGTCGATCTCTCCGGTTCGGTCTCCGGCTCCGACGTCACCGGGCACGTCACCTCGCTCGGCCAGCTGCCGCTGGAGAGCGGCTGCAGCGGCAACTTCGAGGTCGAGGGCATCGACTACGACGAACGCGACGGCGGCACCCTGCGCGTGGTCGTGATGTCGCCGAGCGTCTGCATCGCCTTCGACAGCAAAACGTGGCGGTTCCGCCAGGGCTGACCTCAGCCCTGCGAGCGCGGTTCCGAGCCGGAAGAAGGTTCGGAGCCGCGCTGGTCCGGGGCACGCTCAGGCCGCGCGAGCTGCACGGTCTCCGATTCGGGGCGCTGCACCTCGGCGCCGTTCGGCTCGTCGTGGCCGGTCTCGGACTCGGCGGGGTCGTCTTCGGGGTGCCGTTTCGGCCGGCGCAACGGCATCGTCGTGCGGTCCCACAGGCGACGGCCCTCCTCGGCCCGCATCCGTTCGTTCGCGCGTTCCATCTCCAGCCGCCGCCACTTGCGCCGCTGCCGCCGGGTCGCCTTCGCGGGCCACAGCTCCTGGATCGCGCTGTTGAAGTACGCGCCGCCGACCACCGCGAGCCCGATGAAGAACATCAGCAGCAGGAACGCGATCGGCGCGGCCAGCGCGCCGTAGGTGTAGCCGGTCTTGGTGATCCAGTTCAGGTAGATCCGCAGCCCGATGCTCGACACCAGGAACACCACGCCGGCCAGCATCGCGCCCGGCAGCCCGCGGTGCCAGGGCAGCCGGCGCGGCAGCGCGAGCTTGTACAGCGTCGTCAGCGCGAGCGCGATCATCACGCCCAGCACCGGGTAGTAGAGCGTGCCGACCCAGGACGAGACCGTCGGCCGCCAGTCGACCGGGAAGAACTCCGGCAGCAGGTCCGGCCCGATCGCCAGCAGCGGAAGCCCGATCACGAGCCCGATCAGCGCGCACAGGTACAGCAGCAGCGCGAAAATCCGCTGCCACACCTCGTTGCGGACGCCGTACTGGTCGTGCGCGACGGTGATCGCGTCGACGAACGACGACATCGCCGACGAACCCGCCCACAGCGAGATGACGAAGCCCACGGACACGATCTCGCCCTTGCCGACGGTGAGGATGCTGTTCACCGTCGGTTCGATGATCTCCTGCACGGCGTTGGCGCTGAAGATGGTGTGGCTGAAGGTGATGATCCGGTCGTGCACCGCGGTGACCACGTTCTGGCCGAACCACTCGCCGATGAACCCGACGCTGCCCAGCAGCCCGAGCAGCAGCGGCGGGAGCGACAGCGTCTGCCAGAACGCCGCCTCGGCGGCCTCGGAGAAGATGTTGCCGTCCCACGCTTTCGCGAGCGTGCGGGTGAGCAGCCGCCACGGCCCCCTGCGCACGGTCTTCTCCGGCACGCTCTTCTTCGGCACTGCCTTGCCGTCCGGCTCTGCCTCGCCGGCGTCCGGTGTCACCTCGCCCATGGTGTGTCCCAGCATGGTCCATGCGCGCGGTTTTGGCTCGTCACCCCCGCCGAGAGGGGGCGTGTCGGAGGACACCACCCGTGGCGGTGGCGGGCGCCCGGGGACTCGGAAGGTAAGCTGGCCGACGTGCCCTCATCGCGGCGCCCGGCGGCGAAGCCGGTGCCACAGTGGGGGTTTTCGCACGTCACGGCCGCGCGGAGCGGCCCGAGGAGGGGGTGAACCGAGTTTTGTCCGAGACGACCCAGCCGGTCCTCGGGGCGCCGCCCGCAGCGACGGACTCCACCGCGCGCCCGCTGCGCGCCTGGCAGCGCCGAGCGCTCACGAAGTACCTGTCGAGCAAGCCGAAGGACTTCCTCGCGGTCGCGACGCCGGGCGCGGGCAAGACCGTCTTCGGCCTCCGGATCGCCGCCGAACTGCTGTCGGACCGCACGGTCGAGGCGGTCACGATCGTCACCCCGACCGAGCACCTGAAGCACCAGTGGGCGGCCTCGGCCGCGGCGGCGGGCATCCCGATCGACTCGAACTTCCGCAACACCACCGGCGTCACGTCGTCGGACTACCGCGGCGTCGCGGTCACCTACGCGCAGGTCGCCGCGCATCCCACGCTGCACCGGGTGCGCACGGAGAACCGCAAGACCCTGGTGATCCTCGACGAGATCCACCACGCGGGCGACGCGAAGTCCTGGGGCGACGCGACCAGCGAGGCGTTCACGCCCGCGGTGCGCAGGCTCGCGCTCACCGGGACACCGTTCCGCAGCGACGACTCGCCGATCCCGTTCGTCACCTACGAACCGGACGGCGGCGGGTTCCAGCGCAGCAAGGCCGACCACTCCTACGGCTACTCCGACGCCCTCGCCGACGGCGTGGTCCGGCCGGTCGTCTTCCTCGCCTACTCCGGCGAGGCGTCGTGGCGCACCAGCGCGGGCGAGGAGTTCACCGCGCGGCTGGGCGAGCCGCTCACCGCGGAGCAGAACGCGCGCGCTTGGCGCACGGCGCTCGATCCGGCGGGCGAGTGGATCCCGGCGGTGCTGCAGGCCGCCGACACGCGGCTCAGCCAGGTGCGGCAAGGAATCCCGGACGCGGGCGGCCTGGTGATCGCCACCGACCAGGAAACCGCGCGCGCCTACGCCAAGATCCTGGAGCGGATCTGCGGCGAAACGCCGACGCTGGTCCTGTCCGACGACCCGAAGGCGTCCGGGCGGATCAAGGAGTTCTCCGAGACCAAGGAACGCTGGATCGTCGCGGTCCGGATGGTGTCCGAAGGCGTCGACGTCCCGCGGCTCGCCGTCGGCGTGTACGCGACCAGCGCGTCCACCCCGCTGTTCTTCGCGCAGGCCATCGGCCGCTACGTGCGGGCCCGGAAAAAGGGCGAGACGGCGAGCATCTTCCTGCCGAGCGTGCCGGTGCTGCTGGAACTGGCCAGCGAGCTGGAAGCGCAGCGCGACCACGTGCTCGGCAAACCGCACCGGGAGAAGGAAGGCTGGGACGACGAACTGCTCGCCCAGGCCAACCGCACCGAGGACGAACCGGGCGAGGAGGAGAAGGCGTTCACCTCGCTGCACGCCTCCGCCGAGCTCGACCAGGTCATCTACGACGGCAACTCGTTCGGCACCGCGGTCTTCTCCGGTTCCGACGAGGAGCAGGAGTACCTCGGCCTCCCCGGGCTGCTGGAGCCGGACCAGGTCCGCGCGCTGCTGCGCAAGCGGCAGGAAGAGCAGATCTCCGACGAGAAGCGGCGCAAGCCGAAGGACGAGCAACCGGCCGCGCCGCCGGTCCGGTCGCAGTCGGTGAGCGAACGGCTCGGCGCGCTGCGCAAGGAGCTCAACGCGCTGGTCGGCGTGTACCACCACCGCACGAAGAAGCCGCACGGCGCGATCCACAACGAACTGCGCCGCCAGTGCGGCGGCCCGCCCACCGCGATGGCGACGGTGGAGCAGCTCGAAGAGCGCATCGTCACGCTGCGCTCCTGGTAGTTCTCCGGGCGAAACAGCGGGGCGCACGGCGGGTCCGTGCGCCCCTTCCCCAGGTAGAACGGTTCGTCCGGTTCGATCCGGGCGCCTGAACGGGCACCCCTGCCCTGCGGACCGGACAAGACCGGACAAGTTCTCGTTACGCTCGGTGCGTGGCAGGGATCACTCAGTCAGCGCAAGCCCCTGATGAGGGCTGCGTTGCCGAACCGTGTCCATTTGGTGTCGGTTACTCGATCCCGCCATCTTCCGCAGAGCCGCTCCGCGGCATATGTTGTCGGCCACAACATATCTGCGACGGTGCACGGGGACCCCTCCCGATCACCCCGCGAGCATGATCGGAGAAGGAACGAGGATGCGCACCAGAACCCTTACCCTCCTCGCCGCGACGGTGAGCGCCGGCCTGGCGCTTTCGGCGTGCGGCGCCAACAGCGCGGGCTCCGGCAACTCGGGGGACAGCAAGAGCTCCGCCTCCGCCCCGGCAGGCGGCGGCGCCAACGGCAAGGTCGGCGTGATCCTGCCGGAGACCGCCACTTCGGCCCGCTGGGAAGCCTTCGACAAGCCGATGCTGCAGGCCGCGCTCTCCGCGCAGGGCTTCAGCGCCGACATCCAGAACGCCCAGGGCGACAACCAGAAGTTCTCCACTCTGGCCGACGGCTTCATCAGCTCGGGCGTCAAGGTGCTGGTCATCGCCCCGTCCGACCCCGCGGTCGGCGCGGCGATCGAGGCCAAGGCCAAGAACGCCGGCATCCCGGTCATCGACTACGACCGCCCGAGCCTCGGCGGTTCGGCCGACTACTACGTCTCGTTCGACAACGAGAAGGTCGGCGAAATCCAGGCGCAGGGCCTCGCGGACGCGCTGAAGAGCAAGCCGGGAGCCAACGTCGTCCAGATCGAGGGCGCGCCGACGGACAACAACGCGACCCTGTTCGCCAACGGCCACGACAAGGTCCTCAAGCCGCTGTACGAGTCCAAGGCGCTGAACCTCGTGCAGAAGCAGCCCATCGACAACTGGGACGCCCAGGTCGGCGGCACGACGTTCGAGCAGATCTTCACCCGCGTCGGCGGCAAGGTCGACGGCGTCGTCGCGGCGAACGACGAGCTGGCGGGCGCGGTGATCACCGTGCTGAAGAAGAACGGCCTCAACGGGAAGGTCCCGGTCACTGGCCAGGACGCGACCGCGGCCGGGCTGCAGGCGATCCTGCGCGGCGACCAGACGCTGACGATCTTCAAGCCGATCAAGGAAGAGGCCGAGAACACCGCGAAGCTGGCCGCCGCGCTGGCCAAGGGCGACAAGGCCGCCGCCGACGCGATCGCCACCGGCAAGCTGCACGACCCGAAGAACAACCGCGACCTGAAGTCGGTGCTGCTGCAGCCGCAGCTGATCACGATCAAGGACATCAAGACCGTCGTCCAGCAGGGCTACGTCAAGGCGTCCGACATCTGCACCGGCGACCTCGCCGCCAAGTGCACCGAAAACGGCATCTCCTGACGCAGCAGTAACTCCCCGCCAGAGCAGCCGGGCCGGGACGCGTTCCCCCGACGCGCGTCCCGGCCCGGTATCCACGCGAGAGACAAGCGAATCCCATGAGCGAGCCCATTCTCGACATCACCGGCCTGAACAAGAGCTTCGGCCCGGTCCACGTCCTGCACGACGTGGACTTCGCCGTGCGGGCGGGCGAAGTGACCGCGCTCGTCGGCGACAACGGGGCCGGCAAGTCCACTTTGGTCAAATGCATCGCGGGCATCCACCCGTACGACACCGGAGCCGTGCGGTTCAACGGCGCGGACGCGCACATCCGCGGCCCCAAGGACGCCGCCGAACTCGGCATCGAGGTCGTCTACCAGGACCTCGCCCTCGCCGACAACCTCGACATCGTGCAGAACATGTTCCTCGGCCGCGAGCGCGGCAGCAGCTGGCTGCTCGACGAGGCCAGCATGGAGAAGGCCGCGCGCGAGACGCTGGCGTCGCTCGGCGTGCGCACGGTGAAATCCGTCCGCACCCCGGTTTCCTCGCTGTCGGGCGGTCAGCGCCAGACGGTCGCGATCGCGAAATCCGTGCTGTGGAACAGCAAAGTCGTCATCCTCGACGAACCGACCGCGGCGCTCGGCGTCGCGCAGACCAAGCAGGTGCTCGATCTGGTGCGCCGGCTGGCCGAACAGGGCCTCGGCGTGGTGCTGATCAGCCACAACATGGCCGACGTGTTCGAGGTCGCGGACCGGATCGCGGTGCTGTACCTCGGCCGGCTGGTCGCGGAGGTGCAGACCGGCGGCGTGACGCACAGCCAGGTCGTCGAACTCATCACCGCGGGCCGATCGGGCGATCTCGGCCTGGCCCGTCCCGAAGCTGTCGCGCTGTGAGCGAGAAAGAACCCGCCATGACCGAAACTTCCGAGAAGCCGCAGACGCCGGACGCGCCCTCCGGGGCGATCGCCGACTTCGGCATCGACACGACCTCGCTGTCCACCGGCGAGGCGATCAAGGACTACTTCGCGCGGATGAAGGACGGGCAGCTCGGCTCGATTCCCGCCGTGCTCGGCGTGATCGTGCTCGCCGTCCTGTTCAGCGCGCTGTCCGGCGACTTCTTCACCCTGCAGAACATCGCCAACCTGCTCGAGCAGGGCGCGGGCCAGACCATCATCGCGATGGGCATCGTGTTCGTGCTGCTGCTGGGCGAGATCGACCTGTCCGCGGGCACCGCGTCCGGCGTCTGCGCGTCGCTGATGGCGCTGCACTATGTCCACAATGGAAACCTGCTGGGCTCCATGGGAACCGGCGTCTTCATCACGTTCATCGCGGTGCTCGTGCTCGCGGTGGTGCTGGCGCTGCTGCAGAAGATCTGGGCCGGGGCGGCGGTTTCGCTGATCGGCATCGTGGTGATCATGGTCGGCGCGCCGGTCAACGCGTGGGTCGAAATGCTCATCGCGGTCTGCACCGGCACCGCGATCGGCTGCATCACGGGTTTCCTGGTGTCGAAGATCGGCATGCCGTCCTTCGTCGTCACGCTGGCGCTGTTCATCGTCTGGCAGGGCGTGATCCTGCAGTTCGTCGGCGAAGGCGGCACGCTGCCGATCAGCACGAGCGACACGCTCAACGCGGTCGCCAACGGCAACCTCTCGATCGTCGGCAGCTGGGTGCTTTTCGTCGTCGCGGCAGGCGGATACGCGGTTCTCGCGCTCGGACAGCACTTCTCGCGGCTGAAGCGCGGGCTGGTGGTCCAGCCGACGCCGATCGTGCTGGCGAAGGTCGGCGCCATCGCGGTCGTCGCCGCGGTCGCGACCTATCTGCTCACCATCAACCGCGCGTCGAACGACCTCGTCGTGATCGCGGGCGTGCCGTACGTGGTGCCGATCGTCCTGGTCCTGCTGGTGGCGGGCACCTACGTGCTCAACCGCACCAAGTACGGCCGGCACCTGTACGCGGTGGGCGGCAACAAGGAAGCCGCGCGCCGCGCCGGCATCAACGTGCCGAAGCTGCGCACCAGCGTGTTCGTGATCAGCTCGTCGTTCGCGGCGATCGGCGCGATCGTGTACTCGTCGAAGGTCGGTTCGGTCAGCGGCCAGTCCGGCGGTCTGAACACCCTGCTGTTCGCGGTCGGCGCGGCGGTCATCGGCGGCACCTCGCTGTTCGGCGGCAAGGGCCGGATCATGGACGCGGTGATCGGCGGCGCGGTGCTGGCGATCGTGAACAACGGTCTCGGCCTGCTTCAGCAGAAGGCCGCGGTGGTCAACATCATCACCGGTCTGGTGCTGCTGCTGGCCGCTTCGGTGGACGCGTTGTCGCGACGGCGGGCTGAGGCGTCAGCACGCTGAGGGCAGATGGGAAGATGATCCGGTGAGCAGCCCGCCCGTCGCCCGCCCGGACGAGGTGCGTCGGCACAACCGCACGACTCTGTTGCGCCTGCTGCACGTCGGCGGGCCCAGTACGCGGGCTGCCCTGGCCACCGAACTGGGGCTCAACCGGAGCACCATCAAGACCCTCGTCGACGGTCTCGCCGAGGCAGGCGTGGTCGAGGAAAAAGTGCCGAGGCCAGGGCGAGGGGCGGGCCGCCCCTCGCTCCTGGTCCTGCCGCAGCCGCACGCCGCGGTGGTGCTCGCGGTCGATTTGCAGGTCGAGCACGTGGCGATCGCGCTGGTCGGGCTCGGCGGGCAGATCCTCGGGCGCAACAGCTGGAACCTGCACACCCGGACGCGGACCGCAGACGAGGTGATCACGCACGTGATCGAGTCGACCCGGGTCCTGGCGAGCGACCTCGGCGTGGAACCGATCGCGGTCGGCGTGTCGGTGCCCGGGGTGGTGCGACGGGCCGACGGGCTGGTGCACGAAGCGCCCAACCTGCGGTGGACCGATGTGGCGCTCGGGGACCGGCTGTCGGCGGTGCTGCGGATTCCGGTGCTGGTGGCCAATGACGCCGAACTGGGCGCGGTTGCCGAGCATTTGCGCGGGGCGGCTCGGGGGTCTTCGGACTCGGTGTACGTGTCCGCGGACGTCGGCGTTGGCGGCGGGGTGATTTCGCAGGGGTCTTCGCTGCGCGGCGGCGCTGGGTATGTCGGCGAGATCGGGCACATGGCGATCCGGCCTGGCGGGCGGGCTTGCTATTGCGGCAGCCGCGGATGCTGGGAGACCGAGATCGGCGAGGCGGCGCTGTGCCGGGCTCTGGGGTTGCCGGAGGACACGCCGCGCGGGGTGATTCTCGTTGAGCTGCGGGAGCTGGGGCTGGATGCTGTCGCGGCTTCTTCCCGGTTGGCTGAGTATGCGGAATGGCTGACGTTGGGGTTGGTCAACGTGGTCAACCTGCTGGGGCCGGAGCTGGTGGTGCTGGGGGATTTGCTGACTGTGCTGCCGGAGTCGGTGATGCGGGCGGTTGCCGAGGAGGTTCGGGGGCGGAGTTTGGTGTCTCGGGCTGTTGGGGGGACTCGGATCGTGAGTTCGGCTTTGGGGGCGGATGTGAAGCTGCTGGGGGCTGCTGAGGTGGCTTTTGAGGTGGTTCTGGATACGGTTTGACGTCCTCTTCGGCTCGTCGCCTGGCGGCGACATCGGCCTCTTGGTTGCGTGGGGCACCCCGAAGTTTGATTGTGCTGACGGTTCGGGGGTGCTTGTCAAGGCGGGAAAGATGCCTTGACAAGCACCCCCGAACCGCAGGGGAGCTTCGTATCGGGGTGCGGGGGAGGGCTGGGTGCCTCGATGTTTTGGGTGCACCGGCTGCGGTTCGTGGGTGGTGGTGGCTAGCGCCCCAATGCCGCATTGGGTGCGTCGGATGCACCCAATGTGGCGTTCGGTGCGTGGGATGCACCCAATGCCGCATTGGGGCGCATCGCTGGCGGGGCTGCGGCGAGGGTTGTCCGTGAAGGGCTCATTGAGGGAATCCAATTCCCTCAATGAGCCCTTCACGGACCGCTCACCCCATATCCCGCCTCGGCCGCACCGCCGACCTGGGCAAACACGCCTCGAAACGCACCTGCTACGCCTCTTGAGTCCCTGGCATTGGAATCTAGGTCCGTGAAGGGGCCCCTCGCCGCCGGTGGCTGGTCGTGAGGGCCACCCTGAGGGAATCAGAGTCAATGAGGGTTCCCCTCATTGACTTGGGGGAAGTGTTTCGGGGGCGGAGTGTGCGTTTGCCCGGTTGACAGGGGGCAGGAACGCGGCGAGGTGGGGTCCGGCGTGGGCCCACGCGCGGAGGTCAGCGCTCGCCGCCGTGGCGGGCATGAGCGGCCAGTGCGGAGGCCCAGGACTCGCTCAGGCAGCCGAGCGGAGCCGGTCCGGGCCTCAATCGCCTGGTGCGGCTGCCGAGGCAGCAAAAACGAGCGTGTAACCCGGCCCGAAAAACGCCGGAGGCGGCAAGCGCGCTGCGCCTGCCGCCTCCGGGTAGCTGTTGTCGGGTGAGCGAACTTACTTCTGGATCTCCGCGGCCAGTTCCTTGAGCTTGGCCTCGTGCTCTCGGGCGTGGTGCCCGCAGAAGAGCAGCTCGCCTCCGGAGCTGAGGACAGCGCGTACCTGAGCTGCTGCTCCGCACCGGTCGCATCGGTCGGCTGCGGTCAATTCGGGGCGGGTGAGCGTCGGCGTTGTCATGGGGGTCTCCCTCCGTCCCGGCACCGGTCGCCCGGTGCCTCGATCCAGCTACGCCCACTTCGGTGTCGATGCCTTCGGCGGGGATCGCTTCCGGCTCCGCGGTGTTCGTGCTTCCACTCTTGCAGACGTTTGGCGGCCCGCAAGTGTTCCCGCGCCGGTGGGAGGTGCGTCACGCCGAATTAGCCCGGTTGCCGCAGCGGCGTCCCAACCCGTAGGACCAGACCACCCGCCGCTTGGCGTTTTCCGTGGTCAGGCACCATGCGGGAGTGGGCATTGCACTCTCCTGGAAACGCGTGAACGCGATTCCGGCACCGGTCTTGTTCGTTCTCAGCGGAATTTCCATGTATGCCGGTGCGGCCATCGCGGTCGACCTCTTCGGGCACGCCACGCCCTCCGGGGTTGCGTGGCTGCGCTGTCTCGGGGCAGCCGTCGTGCTGCTGCTGTGGCGGCGGCCGCCGAAAGCAGCCTGGCGGGGCAAGCGGCTGCTGCTCGCGGGCGCTTTCGGCGTCGTCACGGCGGGGATGAACGTGGTCTTCTACGAGGCCATCGCGCGGTTGCCGCTGGGCACGGTCGTCGCGCTGGAGTTCGCCGGTCCGGTGGTCGTGGCGGCGATTGGGTCACGGACCCGGCGCGATTTGATCGCGCTGGTCCTGGTGGCGCTCGGGGTGGTCGCGATCGCGGACGTGCGGATCGCGGGCAGTCCGCTCGGCGTCGTGTTCGCGCTGGCCGCGGCGGCTGCTTGGGCGGGGTACATCGTGCTGGGCAAGCGGGTCGCGATCGGCGGGGACGGGCTGGATTCGCTCGCGGTCGGGTTCGTGGTGGCGACCGTCGTGCTGTCGCCGCTCGCGCTGGGCACCGGCGAAGTGTGGGGTTCGCCACGCATGCTGCTGCTCGGGATCGGCGTCGGCGTGTTGTCCACCGTTGTGCCGTACGCGCTCGACCAAGTGGTCCTGCGCCGCCTCGGGCAGGCGCGGTTCGCGGTGCTGCTGGCATTGCTGCCGGTGACGGCGGGGGTCGTCGGGTTCGTGGTGCTCGCGCAGGTGCCGAGCGTCGTCGAAGCGATCGGGACGCTCGCCGTCGTCGCGGGTGTGGCGTTGCGCAGCCGTGACGATGCCGGGCCGGTCACTGAGCCGCCCGGGTGAACATTCGCGGATGGCCCGGACGGCGCGGGCCCGCGATACTGATCCCGAGGAGGTTGCCATGACCAAGGCGGCGTCGGCGGCGGCGAAAGACCTGGCCGCGGCGGGGGTCGGTGGCGTCCACCTGGCCTGGGCGGACAACAACGGCATCCCGCGCTCGCGGGTGGTCCCGGTCGGCGGGCTGGCCGACGCGGCGGTCCGCGGCGTGGGCGCGACCTCGCTGTTCGCGGTCTTCGACAGCCACGACGCCATCACGTACGCCCATTCCGGCCTCAGCACGCCGTCGGGCGACATCCGGCTGGTACCGGTCGTGGAACGCCTCCGCCGGCTCGCCGGGCAGCCTGCGCTGGCCTGGGTGCCGGTGCGGCAGATCGCCGCGGACGGTTCGCCGTGGCCGTACTGCCAACGTTCCGTGCTGGAGTGGCAGGTCGCCGAGGCAGCACAACGTGGTCTCGAATTCCGGGCCGGGTACGAGCTGGAGTTCTCCGTCGCGCCAGCGGGCAGCGAGGACGTCGTATCCGCGCCGGGACATCGCGGTCCGGCCTACAGTCCGCACGCGCTGATCGGCCTGGACGACTTCATCGCCGCGCTGCTGCACGATTTCTCCGCGAACGGCCTGCAGATCGGCCAGCTGCACGCGGAATACGGTGTGGCGCAACTGGAATTGTCGCTCGCTGCCACGGATCCGGTCTCCGCGGCGGACGATCAGCTTTTGGCGCGCCAGACCATCCACGCGGCCGCGCACGCACACGGGCTGGTGGCGACTTTCGCGCCGATGATCGGCCTCGGAGCCGCGGGAAACGGCTGGCACTTGCACACTTCGGTCCGTCGCAAGGGGCGCAACCTCCTGGCTGGCGACGGGGTGCCGGAAGGCGAAGGCGCGGCGTACCTCGGCGGGCTGCTGCGGGATTTGCCCGCGCTGACGGCGATCACCGCGCCGAGCGTGCCGTCGACGATGCGGTTGCGGCCAGGGTTTTTCGCTGGTGCGTATGCGTTCTGGGGCGTCGAAAACCGCGAAGCGCCGCTGCGCTACGTCCCGGGCACGGCGCTGCTCGGGACGGAGCACGCGAATGTCGAGCTGAAGACGTCGGACGCGTCGGCCAATCCGTATCTCGCGCTGGCGGTAGTGCTCGCTGCCGGGATGGCCGGGATCGAGGATTCGGCGGTCCTGCCGGACCCGATCGCGGAGGACCCGGGCGGCTGGAGCGAAGGGGAACGGAACACCGCGGGCGTGCTGCCGCTGCCGGCGAGTCCGTCCGAACAGGACACTGCGCTGCTGGCGAATCCGCGCGTGTCCGGGGCGCTGGGGGACGAGCTGCTCGGCGCGTTCCGCGCGGTGCGCGCCTCGGACGCGGCGTGGGCCGCCGAGCGGGCGCCTGAGGAGATCGTGGCGGCGCATCTGTGGCGGTACTGAACACGGGGCTTTCCGACGTCCACTGGCTTCCCGGCGGTGCGCGCCTGGTCGCCGAGGCCCGGGCGGAACTGCCGCAGAAGGACGGTTTGGCGGCGGCCTTCACCGGGCTCGTGACGCTGCGCGCGGCGGACATCGCGGTGCCGGACCAGGACGAGGTCGCGATCGCTGCCGGGACCGTACGCGCATCGCCCAGCCGTCCGGCAGGTGCGTTGTCCCGCAACGACTTCCGCCTTCCGGTGCCGTTCGACGAGACAGCTGCGGGCACCTCGCTGGACGGCTTGGCCGCAGCCATCCGGACGCTGTCGGAAGAGAAGCTGGCGGTGGTTCCGGCGCTGGGGGAGTGGAGCGCGTCGACGGTCTCGGATTTGCTGCTGGGCCTGTGGGAATTGCCGCGAGTGGCGGTGCTGGCGCGGGTCGACCCGGCGGAACTGGGATCGCCGGACACGCCGGAACGAGCGCTGCTGGACTACCTCGACACCGGCATCCCTCCACTGTGGACGAACCGGTGGCGGCCGCCCGCGCCGCACCACGTGCTGATCGCCGGAGTCCGGCTCGGCGCGGAGGGAACGCTGCTGTCCGTTGTGGACACTTACCGCGAACTGGGCGACGACGGCGTGCACGACCAGCCGGTGGAATGGATCGCGGCGGGGCTCGAATCGGTGCTGCTGGTGGCGGACTCCCGGCACGAGGAGTCGTTGGCGCAGGCGGTTTCCTACGCCGGATTGCGCACCGGCACGGTGTAGCGTTCCTGCGCGTCCAGCAGTTCTTCCCAGTGCTCGGCGACCCAGCCGTACACCGTCTTCATCGGCTCCAGCAGGCTGCGGCCCAGCGGCGTCAGCGCGTATTCGACGCCTGACGCCGGGTCGGCGTGCGCCGTGCGGGAGACGAGGCCGGAGCGTTCGAGGCCGCGCAAAGTCTGGGTCAGCACCTTCGGCGTGACGCGATGCAGCGGCACCCGCAGTTCGGAGAACCGGCGCGGCCCGTCCTCCAGGCAGCGGATGACCAGTGCGGACCACTTGTCCCCGAACCGGAACGGCACCAGCGCGGACGGGCACAGCTCCTCGAACAGGTCGGGAGGCAAGGGCTGCCGAACGGTCATCGCGGTCTCCTCTCGAAGTATCCCGGAGGGAACCGGCCCCCTGGCTACCTTCCAGAGCATCGACACCCCAGGAGGTATTCCCACGATGAGCAAGATCGTTGTTTTCGGGGCGGGCGGCCGGGCCGGACGGCAGGCGGTCGCGGAGGCACGGCGACGTGGACACGAAGTCACCGCGGTGGTCCGCGATCCCGCGCGCTACCGCGACTTGGCTGACGTCGCCGCTGGCGATGTCACCAGCGCGGCCGATGTCGCTGCCCTCGCCGCCGGGCACGACGCGGTCATCAACGCGGCGGCTGTTTACGGCGAGGGCACTGACCCGCACGCGTTCTTCACCAACGCCGCACACGCGCTCGTTGTGGGATTAGCGCAGGCCCGGCTGGTCGCGGTCGGGCTGTCCGTGCTGCTGCCCACCGCTGACGGAACCCGGGCGCTGGACTCGGGTCCGGCGGAGTTCCGGCCCTTCTGCCTGGCACACGCGGCGGGGCTCGAGGTGTTGCGCGCCGAAGGCGCCGGGCTGGACTGGGTGTACGTCAGCCCGGTCGGCGACTTCGACCACGACGGCGAGCGCACCGGCCGCTACGAAATCGGCGAGCAGTTCGACTTCTCCGCCAAGATCTCGTACGCCGACTTCGCCGTGGCGCTGCTCGACGAAGTCGAGAACCCGCGGCACCACCGCGTGCACCTGGCAGTGGCCTGAACCTACTTGGCGAAGCGGGAGTGCTTGCGGCCGTAGAAGAAGTAGATCAGCAGGCCGATCACGAGCCACGCGGCGAACCGGATCCAGGTCATCACGTCGAGGTTCAGCATCAGGTAGAAGCACGCCACCGCGGCGATGATCGGCACCACCGGCGAGAATGGCACGGTGAACGGGCGCTTCAGGTCCGGGCGGCGCTTGCGCAGCACCGGCACCGCGACCGCGACGATGATCATCGCCGACAACGCCCCGATGCTGACCATGTCGGCCAGCGCCGAAATCGGCACGAACGCCGCCAGCACGGCGATCAGCGCGGCCCCGCCGATGGTCATCCGGTGCGGCGTGCCCCAGCGCGGGTGCGCCGTGCCGATCGCCTTTGGCAGCAGGCCGTCGCGGCCCATCGCGAAGCCGATGCGGCCGATCGTGACCAGTTCGACCATCATCACCGACGTCAGCCCGGTGACCGCGCCCAGCGAGATCAGCGCGCCGACCCAGTGCTGGCCGACCCGGTCGAACGCGTCCGCGAGCGGCGCGCCGGAGTCGATGTCGGTGTAGTGGACCATGCCGGTCAGCACGATCGAGACCCCGATGTAGAGCACCGCGCACACGGCCAGCGCGCCGAGGATGCCGACCCGGAGGTCCTTGCGCGGGTTGATGGTCTCCTCGCCGAGGTTGGCGAGCGCCTCGAACCCGGTGTAGGCGAAGAACACGACCGCCGCGGCGGTGACCATGCCGGCGATGCCGTACACCGACTGCTCGAGCCCGAGGACGGCCTGGACCACCGGCTGGTGCAACGCGTTCGCACTGCTCGACGGCGGCTGCGCGGGCGGGACGAACGGGGTGAGGTTCGCACCCTTCACGAAGAACACGCCGACGGCGAGGATGAGCACGCAGACCGCGACCTTGACGAGCACCAGCAGGTTCGTGAGCCACGAGGACTCCTTGATGCCGACCACGGCCACGACCGTCAGCACCGCGATGATCAGCACCGCGCCGACGTTGACCGTCGCGCTCTCGCCGAACCAGTCCGGCGACAGTCCGAGCAGGTTCGCGAGATAGCCGGACCAGCTGCGCGACACCACGGCCGCGCCGAGCGCGAACTCCAGCAGCAGGTCCCAGCCGATGATCCAGGCGAAGACCTCGCCGAGGGTGGCGAAGGCGTAGGTGTAGGCGCTGCCCGCGGTCGGCACGCTGGAGGCCAGCTCGGCGTAGCAGAGCGCGGCGAGGCCGGCGACCACCGCGCCGATCACGAACGAGAGCGTCACCGACGGCCCGGCGTGCGTTTTCGCCTCGACCCCGGCGAGGGTGAAGATCCCGGTGCCGATGATGATGCCGACGCCGAACCCGATCAGGTCGCGTCCCCTGAGCCGCCGCTTCAGCTCGCCGGATTCCTGTCGCTTGAGGACTTCGTCGACGTCGAGAGTTCTCCGCTCACCCATGGGGGAACGTTAGAAGGTGACGGCCCGACGCGCAGATCGGCTATCCGGGTGGAGTGAGGCCGTGGTCCTGGGCGAGCATCGTCGCCTGGACGCGCGAGCGCGGGCTGAGCTTGGCGAGCGCCCGGGAATCGTGGGTTTTCGCGGTGGCTTCGCCGGAGGCGCGGGTCCGCTATCCGGGCGGCTCGATGCCGTGGTCCTGGGCCAGGATCGCCGCCTGCACCCGGGATCGCAGGCCGAGCTTGGCCAGCACCCGGGAAACGTGCGTTTTCACCGTCGCCTCGCCGATGTACAGCCGGGTGCCGATCTCGGCGTTCGAGAGCCCTGCGCCGAGGCAGCCGAGCACCTCGCGCTCGCGTTCGGTGAGGTCGGCGAGACCGGTCGGGGCGGGCGAAGGCCCGGCCGGGGTGCTGGCGAACGCGGTGATCAGCCGTTTCGTGACCTGCGGGGCGAGCACGCCCTCGCCCGCCGCGACCAGCCGGACTGCCTCGATCAGCCGCGGCGCCTCGACCGATTTCAGCAGGAACCCGGCGGCCCCGGCGCGCAGTGCGGCGTGCACGTACTCGTCGAGGTCGAAGGTGGTGAGGACGAGGACTTCGGCGAGCCCCTCGGCGATCAGCTGGCGGGTGGCGGTGATCCCGTCGGTGCCGGGCATCCGGACGTCCATCAGGACGACGTCCGGCCGCAGCGCGCGGGCCTGGCGCAGGGCTACCTCTCCATCAGCGGCCTCGCCGACCACCTCGATGCCCTCGGCGTTGCCGAGGATGAGCGCGAGCCCGGCGCGGATGGCTCCGTGGTCGTCGGCGACGAGGACTCGGACGGTCATGACGGCTCTCCGGCAAGGGGAAGTTCGGCGTGGACAAGCCAGCGCGGCCCCGACGGTCCTGCTCGCAGGGTGCCGCCGACGGCGTGCGCGCGCTCGCGCATGCTCAGCAAACCGTGCCCGCCGCTGTCGGGCTGGGTCGGCGCGCCGAGCAGTTCGTTGCCGATTTCGACGGTCAGCGTGTTGTCGGCCACGCGAAGCCGCACGGTCACCCGGCCGCCCGGGGCGTGTTTGACCGCGTTCGTCAGCGACTCCTGCGCGATCCGGTACGCGGTGAGGTCGACCGCGGTCGGCAGTTCTTCGTCCACAGTGGAATCCACGGTGACCGTCATACCGGCCGCGCGTGCCGATTCCACCAGCCTGGCCAGTTCGGCCAGCCGGGCCGGAGCGGTCACCTCGTCCTCGGCGGATTCCGAACGCAGCAGGCCGATCATCGCGCGCATTTCCTCCAGCGCGCGCACGCTGTTCTCCCGCACCGCGACGAGCACGGTCTGCGCGGTCTTCGGATCGTCCGCCATGGACAGTGCTGCCTCCGACTGGATGGCGATAGCCGACAGATGCCCGGCAACGACGTCGTGCAGGTCGCGGGCCATCCGCGCGCGTTCGGCTGCCACCGCTGCCCGCCGGTCCAGCGCGGCGATTGTCGCGAGCTGTTCGGCGTTGGCGCGTTCGGACGCCGCGATATCGCTCTGCTGGCGCACATTCGCGCCCCACCACACTGGGACCAGCAGGAACGACAGCATGCTGAACGCGCCCAGCGCCGCCGCCCGCCAGCCCGCCACGGCCAGGAACACGAACAGCACGGTGAGCGTGACGGTGGCGGTCACGCCGACCAGCACCCGGGTCGTCCACCGGGAACCGTGCAGCATCGCGGAGTACAGGAAATCCGTGTACGCGATGACGATCGGCAGCGACAGGCCCAGCGCGACGTCGACGCCGACGATCCCGGTGGCGGCCAGCAGCCCCCACGGCACCGTCCGGCGCAGGAACGCGGCGAGGCACATCGCGCCGAGTTCGGCGAACCGGCCCCAGAGCGGGAACGGGTCGCCGTTCGGCAGCAGCTGGTGGCCGCCGGTGAGGTACAGCATCGTGCCGCCGGCGAACACCGCGAGCGCGACGAGGCCGTTCTGCTGCCACGGCGGCAGTTCGCGCGGCCGGGGGAGGGCCGAGCGCAGGTCTCGCAGGCGCACCCGACCATGACAGCACACCGCGGCGGCCCGGTCGTCCTACGAAATGATGACCCCCCGATCGTGCCGTCCGCTGACGCGCGCGGACGCCCGAGCCCGCGACAGTGAAGCCATGGACGAGTTTCTGAACAGCCCGTTGACCGCGGCCATCGTGGCGTGCGAGATCGGGTTCTGGGTCTTCATCGCGGCCGGGCTGCTGACCCGGTACGCGCTGCGCAAGCAGAAGGCCAGCACCGTGCTGCTCGCGCTGGTGCCCGTGGTGGACCTGGTGCTGCTGGTGATCACGGTGATCGACCTGATGAACGGCGCGACGCCGAACGTGACGCACGGGCTGGCCGCGGTGTATCTGGGCTTCTCGGTGGTGTTCGGCCCGTCGATGGTGGAGTGGGCCGACGTCCGGTTCGCGCACCGCTTCGCCGGCGGTCCGCGGCCGGAGAAGCTGTACGGCCGCGCGAAGGCTCGCAAGGAATGGCGCGAATGGGGCAAATGCGTGCTGGCCTGCGCGATCAGCGCCGGGCTGTTGCTGCTCGCGATCGTGGTGGTCGGCAAATCGGGCCACGTCGAGCCGCTGTGGGGCTGGCTGCCGCGGCTGGGCACGGTCACCGGTCTGTGGTTCGTGTTCGGACCGCTGTGGCAGGAGATTTTCGGTTCCTCCGCGCCGAAAAAGGAGGTGTCGCGATGATCGAGCTGATCGGCGTTCTCCTGGTGGTGCAGGGCGCGGGCGGGCTGATCAACCGGATCGCCGGATCCGAGCACCCGAGCTGGTTCCTGCAGTTGCACGTGCTGCCGCCGCAGCTGCACGTGATCGCCAGCATCGTCCTGCTCGGCGCGGGCGTGGCGGTGCTGTTCGCGAACCGGGCGCGCAACCGCCGCCGCGGCTAAACTCGGGAGCATGGCGGCCGGTCCGGTTCTGCTGTTCGCCGTGGTCAGCGTGGCCCCCTCGGCGTTGTTCTGGGCTGCCCTCCGCGTTCCCGCGCTCTGCCGCTGGCTGCGTCGGCGACGTGCCGTTCCCGTGCCGTCCGCACCGCCGGTGGAGCAGGTGGCCGCGGACTTGCGCCGAGTACGCCGGACCCTCGCGCAGCTTCCCGCCGGAACGCCCGCCGCACGCCGGATCGGCACCCGGCAGGCGTACGACGAACTGCTCGTCACCGCCTGCCGCGAGATCGGCGTCGAACACCGGCTCGACGGCTTGCGCGAGGGTGCCGACCGGGATCTCGAACGGCTGCGGATCGAGGAATCGCTGAGCCGTAAAGGATTAGTGCTGTCCTGAGCGGAGTGGCAGGATGCCCCGGTGGACTTCCAGCCTCAAGACCGGCCCTCGGACGCGTTCCAGCAACCCCTCTCCGCCGACCAGATCGAACTGCTGTGCCGCCGCGCGCTCGGCACCAGCGTGCGGTCCGCCGTCGAAATCGGATGGGGCGGCTACAACAACACCTACCGGGTGGAGCTGGCCGACGGCCCGGCGATCCTGCGCGTCGCCCCGGAACCGGCGCGGCAGACGCGGATCGAGCCCCAGTTCATGCGCAACGAATACCTTGCCGCGCCGTACTTCGCGCCGATCTCGCCGCTGATGCCGCGCACGCTCGCGGCCGATTTCACGCACCAGGTCATCGGCCGCGATTACGTGCTGCAGGCCGTTCTCCCCGGAGAGCCCGGCCCGGAAGTCCTCCGGGGCTTCGAGCCGGAGGAACGGGCGCCGTACTTCCGCCAGCTCGGCGAAATCACCCGCGCCATCCACGACGTGCGCGGCCCCGGTTTCGGCCTCGTGGCCGGGCCGCATTTCGCGACCTGGAGCGAAGCGCTGATCGCGTACTTCGAGGACAACGCCGCGGACGTCGAAGACCTCGGCCTCGACGGATCGGACCTGCGCGAGGTAGCCGCTTGGGCGAAGCGCGACGCCGCGCTGCTCGACGAGATCGCCGAACCGCGCCTGCTGCACGGGGATCTGTGGCACGTGAACGTGATGCTGACGCCGGAACTGGAGATCGTCGGGGTGTTCGACCACGACCGCAGCTGGTGGGGCGACCCGGCGGCGGACTGGACGATCCGCATGGCGTCAGCGAAAACCGGCTCGAGGCGGGACTGGTTCTGGGACACCTACGGCCAGCCGGACGCATCCCCGTCGGCGCGGCGGCGGGCGTTGTACTACGAAGCCCGGCATCTCGGTGCGGTGCGGTTGGAGCGGTATCGGCTGGGCAAGGAGGGGAAGGTCGAGGAGTCGTATCCGGAGGTGGCCTCGATTCTCACTGAGCTGAGCTCCGGAGCCTGATCTGCCGCAGGTACGTGAGGGGAACCCTGAGGGAATTGAACTGCTCCCCGGAAGTTGGACTGGGAATCTGGTTCC
>NZ_SDLS01000032.1:0-106115 GCF_004522315.1 Amycolatopsis sp. CFH S0740
GCCAAACCAGACCCGAACACAACCCATTAGGGCTCCTTGCGGGAATCAGATTCCCGCAAGGAGCCCTTCACGGACCTCCCCACCGCGCGCCCGCCGCCGCAGGAAGGGTGGAACCCTCCGCGAGCGCGGTGCGCGGGGCCGCCCCTGGTCGATGGGCGCAATACGGCCCGTGACGGGAACCCCCAGGGAATCAGAGTCAATGAGGGGTCCCCTCACTCACCTTGGGACCGCCGCGGATCAGAGCCGGCGACCCTGCTCACATTCAAATGTCTGACATTCGGTGTTAGGGTCACCTTATGAACGATCTTCGGGCCCCCCATCGGGTCGCCAGTCTTGCCGCGCAGCTTGTGGACACCTTGCGGGAGCAGATCGCCTCCGGGGAGTGGCCCGTCGGGATGCGGATTCCGGCGGAGAATGACCTGGTCAAGCAGCTTGGCGTCGGGCGCACGACGGTGCGGGAGGCGCTCGGCGCGCTGGTGCATCTCGGGCTGTTGGAGGCTCGGCGCGGCGATGGGACGTACGTCCGCGCGTCCAGTGAGATGCAATCCGTCTTGATGCGGCGGGCCAATTCCTCTCGGCGGAGCGACGTGCTGGAACTGCGGGCCGTGCTGGAGGAGTATGCCTCTGGGCTGGCTGCGGTGCGTCGCAGCGACGACGACCTCGCCGAGTTGCAGCATCTGCTCGAAGAGTCCGAGAAGCGAGACGACACCCGGACAGCTGCCGAGGCGGACGTTCGTTTTCACCAGGCCGTCGTGAACGCGGGCCGGAATTCCCTGCTTACCGAGGTGTACGACGTCCTCAGCGCGTCCGTTGTCGAGCAGATCGGCGACACCCTTTGGACTGACGAAACCGCCGACGAGCACGCTCGGTTGCACCGGCAGCTGATTGACGCGATCGCTGCGCAGGACGAGGTCGGGGCGCGTTACTGCGCGGCCGAGATCGTGAAGCTCACCGGGGCCGGGGCGGAGCGGGAGAAGTGACGGCCGAAGTTGAGGCGCCGTCGGTCGCGAAGAGAGCGGTCACCAAATCTGAGTGGTCCGTGGGGTTGTTGCTCGCGATCCTTCTCGTGGCCGCCAATCTGCGGGCGACGTTGACTGGCGTCGGCACGTTGCTGCCCGCTATCGAACACGACACGGGGCTGCCTGCGTCGGCGGGCGGCGTGTTGAATACGTTGCCGTTGTTGATGTTCGCCGTGACTTCACCGCTGGTCGGGCGCGTCTCGCATCGGATCGGGTCTACGCGGTTGCTCGTGCTTTCGCTGGCGGTGCTGGCCACGGGCACAGTGGTTCGGTCGCTGCCGTCGGTTGCCTGTTTGTTCATCGGGACGGTGTTGCTGTCCGCGGCGATTGCGGTCGGGAACGTCTTGCTGCCGACAGTGATTCGCGCTCACGTGCCAGCCTCGCGAATCCATACTGTCAGTGCGCTTTACGTCACGGTCATGGGTGTGGTCGCGGCGGTGTCGTCCGGGATTTCCGTTCCGCTGGCGGGAGTTTTGCCGGGTGGCTGGCATTCCGCGCTGGGCTGGGGCGTGGTCGTCGCGTTGGCCGCGCTGGCGGGATGGCTGCCGAGGCTGCGCGGTTCGCGGCCGGATGCCGGGGCACGGACGGGCAGTTCGCACGCGCCGGCGCCGTGGCGATCTTGGCTCGCATGGCAGGTTTCCCTGTTCATGGGCCTGCAATCGCTCGCTTTCTACACCGCCGTCGCGTGGCTGCCCAGCATCCTCATCGGGCAGGGCATGAGCACCGCGGCGGCCGGCTGGATGCTGTTCTACTACCAGCTCGTCGCGCTCGCCACCGGCATGGTGCTGCCCCTGCTCACCCGGGGCCGGGCCGACCAGCGGTTTCCGGCGGCCGCCGCCTCGGCGGTCACTGCGGCTGGGTTCGCGATTCTTCTTCTGGCGCCCGGAATCGCGAGCGTCGGGTGCACGTTGCTCGGGCTGGGCAGCGGGGTCTGTCTCGTGCTGGCGCTCAGCTTCCAGAGCCAGCGCGCCACCGGTCCGAGCGAGACGACTGCGCTGGCTGGGATGGCACAGTCCATCGGCTACCTGGTCGCGGCGGCCGGGCCGCTGGTGCTCGGCATCCTCCACGACGCCACCGGAAGCTGGTCCGGCGCGCTCGTCGCGCTCACCGCGTTGAGTGTCGTGATGGTCTTCACCGGGTACGGAGCCGGGCGCGACCGGCACGTTCGCGCTGATGTCTGACCTCGACCTCGCCGACCAGGTGACGCGCCAGCTTCTCCTGCTGACGCGGCTGGTCAAGCGAGCGGAAGCAGCGCCGGACGAGCCGATGTGCTTGCCGCTGCTGGCCCTGCTCGCCGAGGACGGTCCGTTCCGAGCCGGGGAAATCGCCGCGGTGCTGGGCGTGAACCCTTCGACGGTCAGCCGCCAGGTCGCCGGGCTGGTGCGGTCCGGGCTGGTCGAACGCCGGGCCGATCCCGAGGACGGGCGGGCCAGCCCGCTGGTCGTCACCTCCGCGGGACGGCGGGTCCTCGACCTCGAACGACGACGACGGGCCGCGCAGGTCGGCGACGCTCTCGCCGCGTGGTCCCCGGAGGCCCGGGCGCGGTTCGCGGACCTGCTCGGATGTTTCGTCCGCGATCTCCGGCAGTCGGGCGTGCTCCCTGCCGAGTGAGCAGAACCCCTTCCGCTCGATGTTATTGACGGATAACCTTAAGACGTCGATAATTCCAGTTCAGCTCGTTACGATGGTTATTACGCAGTAACTCAGGGCGAGATTCAGGGAGGTTCGCCATGCTGGATACCGCGGACAGCGTGCGCGCGGCTGTGTTCGCGCTCGAGGAAGGCCGGATGGTCGTGGTCGTCGACGATCACGACCGGGAGAACGAGGGCGACCTCGTGCTCGCGGCCGACAGCGTCACTGCCGAGCAGATGGCCTTCCTCGTCGCGCACACCACCGGAATCGTGTGCGCGCCGATGACCGGGGAACGCGCCGACGCGCTCGCGCTCCCGCCGATGGTGGCGGAGAACAGAGACGCGCACGGCACCGCGTTCACCGTCTCCGTGGATCACACGGACGCCGGGACCGGAGTGTCCGCGACGGCTCGTACGCTCACCTGCCGCGCGCTGGCCGATCCGGCCACGACGCCCGACAACCTTCGCCGTCCGGGCCACATCTTTCCTTTGCGGGCACGAGACGGCGGCGTGCTCGTCCGGGCCGGGCACACCGAAGCCGCCGTCGATCTGCTTCAGCTGGCTGGCCGGGCACCGGTCGGTGTCATCAGCGAACTGATCGGCCCGGACGGCGAAATGCTGCGCGACGAGGCCGTGCGGAAGTTCGCCGCGGAACACGATCTGCCGGTCGTCGCGATCGCCGATCTGATCCGGTATCGCCGCCGGACCGAGCGGCTCGTCGAACCGGTCGCGACTGCCGCGATGCCGACTGCCTTCGGCGATTTCCGCGCGGTCGCGTACCGGTCCGAAGTGGACGGAGCCGAGCACCTCGCCCTCGTCATGGGCGACGTCGCCGCGGCCGGCCACTCCGAGCGAGGCGTGCTGGTGCGGGTGCACAGCGAATGTCTGACCGGCGACATCCTGGGCTCGTTGCGCTGCGACTGCGGCACCCAACTCGAACAAGCGATGCGCGCGGTGGCCGACGAGGGTTGCGGGGTGATCGTTTACCTGCGCGGCCACGAGGGGCGCGGGATCGGGCTGGCGCACAAGATCCAGGCGTACGCCCTGCAGGAATCGGGTCTCGACACTGTCGACGCCAATGTCGCGCAGGGTCTGCCCGTGGATTCCCGCTCCTATGATTCCGGAGCGCAGATCCTCGACCATCTCGACGTCCGGAGAGTGCGATTGATCACCAACAACCCGGAGAAATACCGCGGACTCGGCGAATACGGGCTGCGGATCGTGGAGCAGGTCTCGCTGCGCGCGGTCGAAACTCCGCAGAACCTCCGTTACCTCCGCACGAAACGCGACCGGATGGGCCACCGCTTCGGCGCGTTGACCGATCCAGTGCCGGAGCAGAAAACTTCCTGACTCCAGTTCCCCGGCGGGCGGCCGGTTCTCCCCCGCGGCCGGCCGCGCATTGTCTCCGGCGACCAGCCACAGTGGACTCCTGTTATGGTCTGCGGTGACCACGTCCCGTTTCCAGGAGGAGCCGCCGCGATGGCACAGAAAGTCCTCGTCGAGATGATCGACGACCTCGACGGGTCCGAAGCCGGGCAGACCGTCCCCTTCGGACTCGACGGCGTCCAGTACGAAATCGACCTGTCCGACGAAAACGCCGCCGCCCTGCGCGACGAACTCGCGACGTTCATCGCCGCCGCCCGCCGCACCGGGGGCCGCAAGACGACCGTGCGCGCGACGGCCGCGCCGACCGCCGAGGAACGCGAACGCTCCAAGGCGATCCGCACGTGGGCGCTGGACAACAACTGGGCCATCGCCGAACGCGGCCGCATCCCGCGCGAGGTGATCGCCGCCTACGAGGAAAGCCAGAAGCCGGAGCCGAAACCCCGCAAGCGCACCGCGAAAAAGCGCGCCGGGAAATAAGGGGCCGGGCTCGGCGGGTTCCGGATTGATCATTTCGGGAAAGGCCGGACGAGGCGTTCGCTCCCCCGCCGGAGTTCCGGTTCCCGGAACCCGGTCGTCCGCGCACGAAGAAAACACGCGCCCGGTCGCAGGCTAATGCCTCCGGCCGGGCGGTGTTTTCCGGGCGGGAACGAATGAGGGTTTTTCGGATCCGGCGAGTTCAGGTTCCGGTTTCCGGACGGTTCGGCAGCCGCGCCCCAGATTCTGGCACCCGGCCGAGTCGGCAGTCGCGCGCCAGGTTCCGGGGCCCGGGCCAAGTCGGCAGCCGCGCGCCAGGTCCCCGCACCGGCCAGGTCAGCGGTCGCGCCGGGCTCACTGCCCGGATCAATGCGCGGGCCACGATTGAGTGAATGGCGGGCAGCGCGCCGACCTCGGTGAGCGGATGGCGCCTCGGTTGAGCGGATCGCAGGCAGCGCAGGTCGCGGCTAGGCGGATGGGGTAGCGCACAGGCCGCGGCTGCGCGGATGAGGTAGCGCGCAGGGCGCGGTCGAGTGGATGGCGGGTAGCTCCCCAATGTGGCATTGGGTGCGTCAGATGCACCCAATGTGGCGTTCGGTGCGTGGGATGCACCCAATGCCGCATTGGGGCGCATCTCTGGCGGCGGGACGTTTCGCGGCAGCACGGCCGACCCGCCCCGTCACCGGCTCCCGTCCCATCTCTGGTCCCCGTCCCATCACCTCACCGGTCCGCAGTGCCGGTGACGGCACCGCCCCATCACCTGCCCGCGGTGCCGATGACGACACCGCGGGCCATCGCCACCGGCCTCGCCCCCATCACCTCACCAGTCCCGGGCCCCATCACCTCACCGGCCCTGGGCCCCGCCACCGGCAACGGCAACGGCAACGGCAACGGCAACGGCAACGGCAACGGTCGCATCGCGGCCGAGACTCCCAATCCACCGCGCCGCGTTCGTCCGCACTCCGCAAGGCAGCCTTCTCGACCGCCGTCGACGGAGGTCTCTCCTCAGCTCGCCGGACCGCCGCGACCGGCTCCTCGCCTGCCGAAATCGCACCGTGAGCAGCGGAAGGCCGCTACAGTTGCCCGAAAACGCCGTTACAGGGGGCAACCGTGGAGTTTCAGGAAGTAGTGCGGCGCAGGCGGATGGTGCGCAAGTTCACCGACGAGCCCGTGGCCGAGGAGAGCCTCCGCCGGATCATGCGCAACGCGCTGCGCGGGCCGTCCGCCGGGTTTTCGCAGGGGCAGGCGTTTCTGGTGCTCCAGGGCGACGACGTGCGGCGGTTCGCCGACACCCTCGAGTCCTGGACGCTGGGCGACGACACCAAGGCCGCGCCCGTGATCGTGATCCCGTTCTCGGTGAAGGACGTCTACCTCGACCGCTACGCCCAGCCGGACAAGGGCTGGACCGACCGCAGCGAGGACCACTGGCCGGTGCCGTTCTGGTACATCGACACTGGCATGGCCGTCCTGCTGATCCTGCAGACGGTGGTCGACGAGGGGCTCGGCGCGGTGTATTTCGGCATCGGCGCCGAGGATTTCGACAATCTGCGTGCCGAGTTCGGCATCCCCGACACCCACGAACCGATCGGCGCTATCGCCATCGGCCACGACGCCGACGCCAAGATCTCCGCCGGCGCCTCCCCGGCTACCCGCCGCCGGAAGCCGGAGACCGAGACTGTCCACTACGGACAATGGTGAGCCTTCTCGCCAGCGGAAGCCGGAGACTCTGAGCGTCCACTTTGGATGCCGCTGGACCGGGCTCGCGCCGTCGTCGAGGTTCAGGAACACCTCGGCGGCGGCCAGCAGGGCCTGAGTTGATCTTGCCAGCACAGGAGAACAGGTCCGCCCGCCGCGCAGAGAGCGCGGCTTGAGGCGGCCGCGGGGTCTCCACCTGCCTGGGCAAAGACACCGCCGCCTCGCCTGGATCTCAGGGCGGGCACACCCGGACAACACGAAAATGTTTCGGGAGCGCCGGAAAGCCGCGAGAAGCGGCATAATTCCCGTCACCAGGCCGACGTTTCGCTTCACCTCGATCACTGGGCGCGAAAAGACCGCATCCGGCCGTTTCATCCGGGAAAGCCCCGGTGTGAGCTTCCGACGGAACCGGCCGCCCAGGGGCGCACCGGCGGAAAAGCGCACCGGAGCAACATCGCTCCGGCCGAACAGCGCAACCGCACCGGCCGTCTGCTGCACGGTTCACCTTGTTGGCATAAACCCGGGGCACAGAACGGCAATTCCCTCGAAAGTGCCACCAATCCCGCGAAGCAGCACTTGCATATTCCAGACCGACGCGGAATGTCACCGAATTCGAGGACCAAGGAACCTTGACGGCCACCCGGCGCGATCGCGGCGAGCCGGGACACCGCCTCCGGACAGCGACTTCGCACCACTCTTCGTGCCACGGATTTCACCCCAGCGGAGCAGTTCGGCGTGCGCCGACCGGGTAATCCGGGCCCCGGAAGAAGGGAAATCCTGGTAACATCGCCCGTGCGGAGGATCGGTTTGCGGTAAACGCACGACGACGATCAGACTTCACCGGAAGCCTTCGCCGGACCGTCCCGGATCCGTCGACAGCTGCCACTGGCTGTTGAAAAACAAAGGGTATTCACGGCATAAGTCCTCTTTGCCAGATAAATGGCCGTTCACGTGGTCTAGACCTCAATATCC
Source organism: Amycolatopsis sp. CFH S0740 (assembly GCF_004522315.1). Lineage (NCBI taxonomy): Bacteria > Bacillati > Actinomycetota > Actinomycetes > Pseudonocardiales > Pseudonocardiaceae > Amycolatopsis > Amycolatopsis sp. CFH S0740. Next base: position 7,178 of record NZ_SDLS01000032.1, read on the forward strand.
ACCCGTGCCGTATTTGTCAGCCGCGACACGCATCGAACAGGTCACGAAATTGTCAACACCGACGTCCGTAGGTTACGTCGGCGTTACATCCACCGATCATTAGGAATATGGATCTCACCGAGTACCCGACCGCCCGCCCCGGTCCGGCACCCGACACCGAGGAAGCATTCGCCCAGGTGATGGCCGATGTCACCGGGCAGGAAAACGTGTCGGTCGACAGCAACTTCTTCGCCGATCTCGGGGCCAACTCGCTCGTGCTGGCACAGTTCTGCGCGCGAGTGCGCAAGCGTGCCGATCTTCCCGCGGTCTCCATCAAGGACATTTACCGGAACCCGACCATCGCCAGTCTCGTCTCCGCTTTGTCCGAAACCGAGGAGGTCCCCGCCGAGGCGCCGGCCCCGGCCCCCGCGGCGCCGCCGAAGCGGGCGAGCGGGCTCGAATACTTCGGCTGCGGAATCCTGCAGCTGGCGGTCTTCCTGGCGTATTCCTGGCTCGTCGCCCAGGTGCTCGGCGCGGGTGCCGACTGGATCGTGGCCGGGACCGGCCTGCTCGACGAATACCTGCGCGCGGTCGGGTTCGGCGCGATGGTGCTGGCCGTTCTGTGCACCCTTCCGATCGCGCTCAAATGGATCCTCGTCGGCCGCTGGAAACCGAGGGAGATCCGCGTGTGGACCCTCGGCTACGTGCGGTTCTGGGCGGTCAAGACCCTCGTGCAGCGGAACCCGCTGGTCCCGCTGTTCGTCGGCTCCCCGCTCTACTCGCTGTACCTGCGCGCGCTCGGCGCGAAAATCGGCAAGGGCGTCACGATCTTCTCGCGCTTCGTCCCGGTGTGCACCGATCTGCTCACCGTCGGGGAAGGCGCGTTGATCTGCAAGGACACCTACTTCACCACCTACCGCGCGCAGAACGGGCTCATCCGGACCGGGCCGGTCGCGATCGGCGCGCACGCGTACGTCGGCGAGATGGCCGTGCTCGACATCGAGACCAGGATCGGCGACAACGCCCAGCTCGGGCACGCCTCCTCACTGCACGCCGGGCAGGCGGTTCCGGAAGGGCAGAGCTGGCACGGCGTGCCCGCAGTCCCCGCCGACGTGCAGTACCGGCGCGTCGAACCGCGCGCCTGCGGCAGCGTCCGCCGGGCGTTCTTCGCCGTGCGCCAGACGCTGACCGCGGTCCTCCTCCTGGCTCCGGTGGTGCTCGGCCTGCTCAGCTTCCTGGTGAACACGCTGCCGAACCTCATCCCGGCGATGGGTCTCGGCTCGGCCGTCATGGACTTCACCTCCCCGAAGTTCTACGGGAAAGCCCTCGTCGTCTCCTTCGTCCTGTACTTCGGCCTGCGGCTCACCGGTTTCCTCATCGTCACCCTGGTGCCGCGCCTGCTGAACCTGGCGCTCAAACCCGGCGAGGTCTACCGCCTCTACACGTTCCGCTACACCGCGCACCGCGCCATCCGCGTGCTCACGAACCTGCGGTTCTTCAAGACCCTGCTCGGCGACAGCTCGGCCATCGTGCACTTCCTGCGCGCGCTGGGCTGCCAGGTCTCCAAGAAAGAACAGACCGGGTCCAACTTCGGGCTCGAGGAGAAATTCGAGAACCCGTACCTGTTCGAGGCCGGCGCGGGCACGATGGTCGCCGACGGGCTCTCGGTGGTCAACGCCGAGTACACCAGCACCTCCTTCCGGCTTTCCCGGGTGCGCGTCGGGGCGCGGAACTTCCTCGGCAACCACGTCGTCTACCCGGCCGGCGCCAGGACCGGGGACAACTGCCTGCTCGCCACCAAGGTCCTGGTGCCGCTCGACGGCCCGGTGCGCGAGGGCGTCGGGCTGCTCGGCTCCCCCAGCTTCGAGATCCCGCGCTCGGTGGAGCGCGACAGTCAGTTCGACCATCCGAAGACCCCGGCGGAATTCCGGCGCAGGCTGGCCGCCAAGAACCGGCACAACGCCGGGGGCATGCTGCTGTACGCCTTGTCCCACTGGCTGTTCTTCTACGGGCTGCTGCTGATGACCTGGGCCACGGACGTCTACTACGACCGGATCGGCGCCCCGCTGTTCGCGCTCGACACGCTGGCCATCCTGGTGTACGGCACCGTCTTCTTCGTCGCCCTCGAACGGATCACCGTGCTGATCCGGCCGCTGCGCCCGCTGTCCTGCTCGATCTACGACCGGCGGTTCTGGCGGCAGGAACGGTTCTGGAAAGCCGCGGCGACGAACGCCCACCTGCGCGTGCTCGACGGGACCCCGTTCAAGGGCGTGCTGTGGCGGCTGCTCGGCATCAAGGTCGGCAAGCGGCTGTTCGACGACGGCGCGGGCATCATCGAGAAAACGCTGGTGCGCATGGGAGACGACGTCACGCTGAACGTCGGCTCCGTCGTCCAGTGCCATTCGCAGGAGGACGGCGGTTTCAAGATGGACCGCATCTCCATCGGCAGCGGGTGCACGGTCGGCGTCGGCGCACTGGTGCATTACGGCGTGACGATGGGCGACGGGTCGACGCTCGCCCCCGATTCCTTCCTCATGAAGGGCACTGAGGTCCCGGATCGCGCGCACTGGGGCGGGAACCCCGCGCACGAGATCCGGGCGGACCGCCGTCAGCCGGCGGCGAGATCGTGACGGACCACCGACAATCACGGGAAGGACGACCCATGAGAACCGGACTGGCAGCGGTTCGCGAGCATTGGCGCGAAGTACTCACCGCCGGCGGCCGCACCGGCGTCCCGCGCTGGACGCTGGAGGCCGGCTCCGCGATCGGCGACCACGAAACGCCGGTCCCCCGGGGGCTCGCGGCCGCGCTGCGGCTGCTGGCCGAGCAGCTGCGCGTGCCGCTGAGCTCGGTGCTGCTCGCCGTGCACGCCAAGGTCCTCGCCACGCTGTCGGGCGAGACCGAGGTGTGCACCGGCTACGTCGCCGAGCCGGGCGGGGCGCCGCTGCCCTGCCGGCTCAGCACCGGATCCGGCACCTGGCGCGAGCTGATCGAGCACACCGCGGGGATCGACGCGCAGACTTTCGCCTTCCGGGACTTCCCGGTCGACGAGCTGCGCGCCGAACTCGGCATCGGCGCGCCGCCGTTCGAGACGGTCTTCGACCCCACCGGCACCGACGGCGACCTCGCCGGAGACACCGTGCTGCGGCTGGACGTTTCACCGGACCTGGAGACGCTGCGATTGCGTTTCCGCACCGAGGTGCTGGATTCCGAAGCCGCCGAACGCATCCTCGGCTACCACCTGAGCGCGCTCACCCAGATCCGCACCGACGTCACCGCGTCGCACCGCGAAACGACCCTGTTGTCGGCCGCGGAGCTCAAACTGCAGCTGGAAGGGCTCGCCGGGCCGCACGTCGAAGTGCCGGACCTGCGCTGCCACGAACTGTTCCAGCGCAATGTCGCCCGGAATCCGGACGCGATCGCGGCGGTGCACGGCGACCGGAAGTGGACGTACCGGGAGCTCAACGGGCGCGCGAACCGCCTGGCGCGGGCGCTGATCGCGCGCGGGCTGCGCCGCGAAGGCGTCGTCGCGGTGGTGACCGAACGCAATCTGGACTGGATGGCCGCCATGCTCGCCGTGTTCAAGGCGGGCGGCGTCTACCTGCCGATCGAGCCGCATTTCCCGACCGACCGCATCGCGACCACGCTGCGCCGGGCCGACTGCGAGCTGGTGCTGACCGAACCGGGCAGCACGACGACGCTCCGCAAGGCGGTCGAATCGCTGCCCGGCGTGCGCACCTTGTTCGTGGACGCCGCGTACGAGGAGAACCACTCCGAAGACGACCTCGGCGTCGCCGTCGAATCCGGCCAGCTCGCCTACATCTACTTCACCTCGGGCTCCACCGGCGAGCCGAAAGGCGCGATGTGCGAGCACGCCGGGATGGTCAACCACCTCTACGCCAAGATCAACGACCTCGGCATCACCGAAGATTCGGTGGTGGCGCAGGTCGCGCCGCAGTGCTTCGACATCTCGTTGTGGCAGCTGGTTTCCGCGCTGCTGGTCGGCGGGACCACGCTGCTGATCGAACAGGACGTGATCCTGGACGCCGACCGGTTCGTGGGCAAACTCGGCAGCGGCGGGGTTTCGGTGCTGCAGGTCGTGCCCTCCTACCTCGAGGTCGTGCTGTCCGCGGTGGACAAGAACCCGGTCGCGCTGCCGGACCTGCGGTTCGTGTCGGTGACCGGCGAGGCGCTCAAAACCGAGCTGGCGCAACGGTGGTTCGCCACGATGCCGGACGTCAAGCTGGTCAACGCCTACGGCCTCACCGAAACCTCGGACGACACCAACCACGAGGTGATGGACCGCGCGCCGACGCGGGAGCGGGTGCCGCTCGGGCCGCCGGTGCAGAACGTGCGCGTGTACGTCGTCGACGAGCGGCTCGACCCGGTCCCGCTCGGCGCGCCCGGCGAAATCGTGTTCTCCGGGGTGTGCGTGGGCCGCGGCTACGTCAACGACCCGGAACGCACCGCGCGGGCGTTCACCGTCGACCCGCACCGCCCGGACACCCGGCTCTACCGCAGCGGCGACCACGGCCGCTGGCTGCCCGAGGGCAAGCTGGAATTCCTCGGCAGGCGCGATGCGCAGGTCAAGATCCGCGGTTTCCGCATCGAGATCGGCGAAATCGAGAACACGCTGCTGCAGGTGCCCGGCGTGCGCGACGGCGCGGTGGTCGTGGCCGACCGCGGCGGGCAGGGCAAGCGGCTGGTCGCCTTCTACTCCAGCCCGGACCAGCTCGACCACGAGCTGATGCGCGAGCACCTCGGCGCCGCGCTGCCGGAGTACATGCTGCCCTCGGCGGTCCACTGGCGCGAGCAGTTGCCGTTGACCGCCAACGGGAAGATCGACAAGAAGAATCTCGCCGCGCTGGCCGCCGAGCTCGACGTCGCGGACGAGGACCGCGACCAGCCGGTCACCGGCACCGAAGAGCGGCTCGCCGCGGCCTGGGCGGACGTGCTCGGCATCCGGGCGGGCCAGGTCGGCCGCCGGGACCACTTCTTCGACCGGGGCGGCACGTCGCTGTCCGCGGTGAAGCTGGCGATCGCGCTCGACCGCGCGGTCTCGATCAAGGACGTCGCCCGCCACCCCGTGCTCGCCGACCTGGCCGCGCTGATCGACAGCCGGTCCCCCGCTTCCGGAAACTCCTGACCCTCTGCAACCGCGGAAATCGAAAGGATTCCCCGATGTCGTTGTCCCGATTCCTCCCGAAGACGTCCCCGCCCGAGCCGGATTTCTCTCCCGGGCTGCCCGCGGTGCTGCGGGCCGAGGCTGGCGGCGACCCGGCCGGCTGGGCGAGCACGCACCGGGAGACCGTGCGAAGACTCGTCGCCGAACACGGCGCGGTGCTCGTCCGCGGTCTCGGGCTGGCCGAACGGACCGCGGTCGCGGCCGTGTTCGGGCGGCTGACCGACCTGCTGACGACCGAGCGCGAGGCCTTCGCGCCGCGCACCGCGTATCCCGGCGGGGTGCACTCCTCGACCGAATGGCCGCCGAACCAGCCGATGTGCATGCACCACGAACTCAGCTACACCCTCGAATTCCCGGGACTGCTGCTGTTCGCCTGCGTCAGCCCGCCGTCCTCGGGCGGGGTCACCGGGGTCAGCGATTCCGCCGCCGTGCTGGCCTCGCTGCCCGCCGACCTGCGCGCGCGGTTCGAACGCGACGGCTGGCTGCTCACCCGCAGCTTCAACGACGAGATCGGGGCGTCGGTCGCCGAGGCGTTCGGCACCGAGGACCGCTCCGCGATCGAGGAGTACTGCCGCGCCAACCGGATCGAGTTCGAGTGGCAGCCCGACGGCGGCCTGCGCACCCGGCAGCGCCGCGACGCGATCGTCGGGCATCCGGTCACCGGCAGGCCCTGCTGGTTCAACCAGATCGCCTTCCTCAACGAGTGGACGATGGCTCCTGAGGTGCACGAGTACCTGGTCGACATCTACGGGGCCGACGGCCTGCCGTTCAACACGCGCTTCGGCAACGGCGACCCGATCGGCGAGGACGTCGTGCAGCTGCTCAACGAGGTGTACGAGGAACACACCGCCGGTGAACCCTGGCAGGCAGGCGACCTGCTGCTGGTCGACAACGTCCGCGTCGCGCACAGCCGAGACGCCTACGAAGGCCCGCGCGAGGTGCTCGTCGGGCTGGCCGATCCGGTGCGGCTTTCCGACTGCTCGCTCGCGTCCGAGGGGAAAAATCAGTGACCACGCACTCTTTCACCGCCGGATCCGCTTCGGCGGACCCGGTCGCCGTGCCGCCGTTCGCGGTGATCTCCGGCGCCCAGGTCCAGCAGGCGCTGACCGGGCGCGAGCGCGAGGTCGTCGACCTCGTGGAGACCGCGTACCGGGTGCACGGCTCCGGCGATTCGGTCAACCCGCCCTCCTACTTCCTGCGCTTCCCCGACCGTCCGGCCGACCGGATCATCGCCCTGCCCGCCTCGCTCGGCGGGAAGACCGACGTCGCGGGCCTGAAGTGGATCTCCAGCTTCCCGGGCAACGTCGCCGCCGGGATCCCGCGGGCGTCGGCGGTGCTGATCCTCAACGACCTCGCGACCGGTTATCCGTTCGCCTGCCTGGAAAGCTCCATCATCAGCGCGACCAGGACCGCCGCGTCCGCCGCGCTCGCCGCCGACTGGCTCAGCCGGACCCGGCGGCGGCCCCGGCGCGTCGGATTCTTCGGCGTCGGCCTGATCGCCCGCTACATCCACACCTTCCTCGCCGGGACCGGCTGGGAATTCGACGAAATCAACGTGCACGACCTGCACCCGGACAGCGCCGCCGGGTTCCGCGGCTACCTGGAGCAGTCCGGCTTCACCGGCGAGATCAGCGTCCACGAGACCGCCGAGGGCCTGATCCGCGACAGCGAGCTGGTGGTCTTCGCGACCATCGCCGGCGAACCGCACGTGCACGATCCTTCGTGGTTCTCGCACAATCCGCTGGTCTTGCACGTGTCCCTGCGCGACCTGGCCCCGGAAGTCCTGCTGGCGTCGGCGAACCTCGTCGACGACGTCGACCACTGCCTCAAAGCCAACACGTCGCCGCATCTGGTGGAGCAGCGCACCGGCAGCCGGGACTTCCTGCTCGGCACCCTCGACGACGTGCTCTCGGGCCGGGTCAGCCCGCCCGCCGACCGGCCGCTGATCTTCTCCCCGTTCGGGCTCGGCGTCCTCGACCTCGCGGTCGGCGCCTTCGTCCACGAGAGAGTGTCCGACGCCGGCGGACTGCACGTCATCGAGGACTTTTTCCACGAACTGCGCCGGTATGGCTGAGCGCCGTCCGCCACTGAGCTGTGCCTGAAGGGGAGAAAACTGTGCGTGTCATCACCGTTCCCGAAGCTTTCAACGAGGAGGCGCTGTACGTCGACCTCCGCTGGAGTTTCGGCTACTCGCTCTACCTCAAATGCGAGGGGTTCAACTTCGCCGGTTCCATCAAGCTGAAGGCCGCGACCGAAATGGTCGACGCGGCCGAACGCGACGGCCTGCTGCGGCCGGGCTCGATCATCGTCGAGTCGTCGTCGGGCAACCTCGGCGTCGCGCTGAGCATGATCGCGGCCAGCCGGGGGTACAAGTTCCTGTGCGTCACCGATTCCCGCTGCAACCTGGCGACGCGCCGCGCGATCGAGGCGCTCGGCAACGAGGTGCACATCATCACCGAACCTGACCCGGAAAGCGGTTTCCTCGGGGCGCGCATCGGCCACGTGCGGATGCTGTGCGCCTCCGACGAGCGCTACGTGTGGCTCAACCAGTACACCAACCCGGACAACTGGGGAGCGCATTTCCACCGCACCGGGCCGGAAATCGCCGCCGCGTTCCCGAATCTCGACGTGCTGTTCGTCGGCGCGGGCACCACGGGCACCCTGATGGGCTGCGCGCGGTTCTTCCGGCAATGGCACCGGCCGGTGCGGATCGTCGCGATCGACAGCGTCGGCTCGGTGACCTTCGGCGGCCCGGCGGGCAGGCGGATGCTGCCCGGGCTGGGCACCAGCGTGCGCCCGGCGATCCTCGACGAGTCCTATGTGGACGACGTGGTGCTGGTGGAGGAACCGGATTCGGTCCGGGCGTGCCACCGGCTGGCGCGCAACGGATTCCTGTTCGGCGGCTCGACCGGGACGGTGGTCAGCGGGGCCACCAGCTGGCTGTCCGAACACGACGCGCACCACCTGACCGCGGTGGCCGTCGCCCCCGACCTCGGCGAGCGCTACCTCGACACGATCTACCAGACCAACTGGCTGCAGGGCATCTACGGAGAGGACGTGCTTTCGCCGCGGCCCCGGCAGTCCGTCTGAGCCGCGCGGTGCGGCGCACCGGCATCCCCGGCGCGCCGCACCCCGGCGGGATCAGACCTTCTTCTGCCATTCGTCCCAGCTGAAGCGCCAGTCGGTCCAGCCGTCGCCCGGTTTGAGGTCCACGCCGGTGTCGGTCACCACCACGACGTCGCCGCGATGGGAGTTCTCGTAGAACCACTTCGCGTTCTCGACGCTGACGTTGAGGCAGCCGTGCGAGGTGTTGGTGCGCCCCTGCTGCCGGACCGACCACGGCGCGGAATGCAGGAACTGGCCCGAGTTGGTGAGCCGCAGCGCGTACTTGACCGTGGTGCGGTAGCCGCCCGGCGAGTCGGTGGGCACGCCGTACGTGCTGGAGTCCATGGTGTACGGCGACTGCACGGTCATGATCAGCATCGTGCCGGAGACGCTGCGCGCGGACGGTTTGCCGAGGCTGACCGGGGACGTCAGGACGAGCTGGCCGTCCTTGTACGTCCGCATCTGCTTTTCCTTGTCCGACACCTTCGAGATGATCGACGGGCCGGTCTTGAAGCTGATCTTGCGGTCGGCCTTGCCGAACACGCCGTTGCCGAGCGCGCGGCCGGCGATCTTGATGTCGAGGGTGACCGTGGAGTACGCGGGCCAGTATTCCTTGGTGCGGTAGTGCACCTCGTCGTCGCCGAACCAGCGCCACGCCCCGGTGGCGGGCTTGTCGGAGGTGACGGTGAGCATCTTCTCGGCGGCGGCCTTGTCCGCGACCGGCGCGGAGAACTTGATCGTGATCGGCATGCCGACGCCGGTGGTCTCGCCGTCGAGCGGGATCACCGACGGATACGCCTGCGCCTTGGCAGTCGCGGTGGTGAAGGTACTCGTGCGGGTCACCGGGTTGCCGTCCGCGCCGACGGAGCGCGCGGTGAGCGTGTACTTCGTGCGGTAGTCCAGGGGCTTGCTGCTGGTCCAGCGCTGCTTCGCGGCGTCCATCTCGCCGGGCACCGGAGCGCCGTCCGCCGCCGCGAGGGTGACCTCGCTGAGCGTGGACCCGCCGGCCACCGCGGTGACGGGTTCGCCGGGCGCGACGTCGTTCGAGCCGTCCTTGGGACCGAGGTCGAGGGTCGCGGGCACCGCCGGCGCGGCGCTGGTCTTCTGGTCGTTGCCCGCGGCGGGACCGGGAGCCGGTGCGGACGTGCACGCCGCCGTCAGCGCCAGCCCGGCGAGGATCCCCGCGATGATCTGCGTTTTCCGCCCCAGCACCTGACCAGCCCCCATTCGCGATTACTACCGGACATAGTAGTCATACCGGTCAGGCGCGGAGCAGGGCGGGAGCCGCTGCCCGGCGGTGGTGTCCGGACAGGGAGACCCAGGTCACGAATGCTGCCGCAGCCCGCGCCGCAGCGCCTCCCGCTCGCGCTCGGACGCCGACCGCGCGAAATGCAGCAGCACGCCCTCGGGATCGCCCGCGTCGGCGAGCAGGTTCCGCATCGCGCGGGCGGCTGCTTCCTCTCGCGACGACACCGGCGTGTAGCAGTAGGCGCGGCTGCGTTTCTCGCGTTCCACCCAGCCCTTGCTGTGCAGATGGTCGAGCACGGTGAGCACCGTCGTGTAGGCGAGGTCCCGGTTCAGCTCCTCCAGCACTTCGCGGACCGTGCGCGCGTCTCCCGCCCGCCACAGGACGTCCATAGCCGCCGATTCCAGCTCGCCCAGTCCCTGCACGCCCCGCATCCTAGGGCGCGCCGGTCCGGTGTCAGTACGCGGTGAGCCCGCCGTCGACGACCAGTTCGGTTCCAGTGACGAACGAGGATTCGTCACTGGCCAGGAAGAGCATCGCGTGCGCGACCTCGGCCGGGCTGCCCACGCGGCGCATCGGCGTGCGGACGATGTCGGGCTGCTGGTCGCCCTGTTCGTCGAGCAGGTCCTGGATCATCGGCGTCGCGATGACCCCCGGGTGCACCGAATTGACCCGGACGCCGCGCGTCGCGTACTCGACCGCGGCGGTCTTGGTCAGCAGCCGCACCGCCCCTTTGGACGCCTGGTACGCGGCGGCCGCGCCGCTGCCGACCAGGCCCAGCACCGAGGAGGTGTTGACCACCGATCCGTTGCCGGAGGCGCGCAGCAGCGGCATCGCGGTCTTCATCCCGAGCCAGGTCCCGGTCTGGTTGACCGCGATCACCCGGTCCCAGGCGTCCGGGGCCGTCTCCTCGATGCCCGGCCAGTCCACGATCCCCGCGACGTTGACCAGCACGTCGAGGCGGCCGAACCGCTGCCGGGTCCGTTCGACGGTTTCGCGCCAGTTTTCCGGCGAGGACACGTCCAGCCGGTCGGCCAGCACGTCGGTCTCCAGCCGTGCCGCGAGTTTCCGCACTGCTTCGTAGTCGACGTCGGTGACGACCAGGCTGGCTCCCTCCCGGGCGAACAGTTCCGCGGTGGCTTGGCCTATGCCGCCGGTCGCTCCGGTGAGCAGCACGACTTTTCCGTTGAGCCGCATAAGATATTTCCTTTCGTCGGAGGGATATCAGGCCGCGGTGTAGCCGCCGTCGGCGGCGACGACCGCGCCGGTGACGAACGCGGACCGCGGCGACGCCAAAAAGCCGATCACCTCAGCGATTTCTTCCGGCTGCGCGACCCGGCCGAGCGGATGGGCAGTGCCGAACGACCGCAGATACGCCCGGCTGTCGGCGCGGAAAGTGTCGAGCAGATCTGTTTCGATCACGCCGGGAGCGACCACGTTCGCGCGAATTCCGTGCGGAGCGCCTTCCAATGCGAGCACCTTTGTCAATTGCGCCAACGCTCCTTTCGACGCGCTGTACGCTGCCGCCTCGGCCAGCCCCACCGTGCTGGCGAACGAGCCGACCGTGACGATCGCTCCCCCGCCGTTGTCGCGCATTACTCGGAATGCCTCTCGCGCCTGCAAAAACGCTCCGCGCGCATTGACGGACATCACCTCGTCCCAGTCCGCCGCGGTCGTCTCGGTGACCGGCTTGTTCACCGAACGCCCCGCATTCGCGACCAGAATGTCGAGCCCGCCGAACTGTTCCACCGCTTTGAGCGCCGACCGCACCGCAACGTCCTCTTCGGACACATCGCCGACCAGCACCGCCACGCCGTCCTTATCGGCGAGCCGTTCCACTTCGGGCCGGATGTCCGTCGCCAGCACTCGTGCCCCGTGCGCACGCAGCCAAGCGACCGTCGCCGCGCCGACCCCGCGCGCGGCCCCCGTGACCAGGGCGATCTTGCCCGCCAGTTCGTTCGTCATGCCGCCCAGTCTCAGCGTCGGCGGACCTCGCTGACAGGACGTGCCACACCCACCCAGCCGCCGCCTACCCTGGTTCGCATGGGCAGTACGGAACTGGGCGAATTCCTGCGAGCACGCCGCGCGCAACGCTCCCCGGAGGACGCCGACGTGCGCTATTCCGGCCGACGCAAGGTCGCGGGCCTGCGCCGCGAGGAAGTCGCCGTGCTCGCCGGGGTGAACGTCGACTACTACGCGCGCTTGGAACAGGGCCGGGAAACCCGCCCGTCACCGCAGGTGCTCGACGCCCTCAGCCGCGCACTGGGCCTGGACCCTGACGCCCGCGACCACCTGTACCGCCTCGCCGGCGCCACCCCGTCCGACCTGCCTTCCCCGGCGCCCCAAACGGTAAGCCCGGAACTGCGGCAGCTCATGGACAGCTATCCGCACGCACCCGCGTTCGTGCTCAACCGCGTCCTGGACATTCTCGCGGCGAACACCCTCGCCGACGCCCTCTTCTCCCCCTTCACCGCGGCCGACAACCTGGCCCGCATGACCTTCCTCGACCCGGCGGGTCCGCAGTTCTTCGCCCGCGGGGAATGGACGGCCCAAGCGACCGTGGCAAACCTGCGTGCCGCGGCGGGAGATCCGGCCCTGCCGCGCTTGGTCGCGGAACTCAGCGAGGGCAGTTCGCGGTTCCGGACGTTGTGGGAAACCCATCAGGTGCGGGGGAAGACCCGGGAGCCCAAGCAACTCGTGCATCCGGCGGTCGGGCCGCTGACGCTGACCTACCAGGCATTCGACGTGCGCGGGGCGGCTGGGCAGCAGTTGATCGTTTACCAGGCTGAGCCGGGCAGTCCCAGTGCTGAGGCGCTGTCGTTGCTGCGGAGCGTTCCATTGCGGGTGCGTCCGGGCGCGGGCATGCCGTGAACGAGATCTGGTAGCCGCGCGTGAAGTTTGGCGGCGAACCGGCGGACGGCTCGGAGGCACGGGGACGTTCGCGTGGGTGCCTCGGCTGGTTCGCCTGGGATTGGTGGAGCGGCCCGCGGTCGACGGCGTCGGCGGGGCCCGCCACGAGGCGTTCGCTACTTCTTCCTCGCGGGCGAAGGCATGCAGCACCGGCCGACACGTGCTCCCGCAGAACACCTACGATACCGAGCGCGCTCGAAAACCATGCCCTCGAGGCAAGACGTGCGGCATCGACCAGCCCGTCCTCGCACAGGACACGCGCGATGCCTGAGCGCGTTGCCACGCGCTCGAAACCACGGCCGTCCAGCCAAAGCATGCAGCGCCAAGCGGCCCGTGCTCCCGCAGAACACGCGCGGTACCCGAGCACACTCTCGGCGCGCTCGAAAACCTCGCCCTCGAGGCAAGGCGTGCGTCGCGAACCGGCCCGTGTTCCCACGAAGCAGGCCCGTTCGCGCCGCACGCCGCCGCCGGGGCGCGCGTCGGTGCCCGAGCGCACTTTCGCGCGCGTGCACCGGCGGCCTCCGGCCGGGGTCGTGCCGCCCGGGGGAAAGCGGCGCGAGCCCGGCCAGGGCCTCGGCGGGTTACTTCGTGACGATCTTCTGGCCGACCAGGATCAGGTTGGCGTCCGGGATGTACTTCGCGTTCAGCTGCTGCAGGTGCTGCCAGCCGCCGTCGACGTTCAGGTTCTTCGCGATGCCGGACAGGGTGTCGCCGGCGGCCACGGTGTAGCTGCCGTCCGGGTTCGAGGACGGGGCGGCGTGCTTCGGCGCGGACTTGACCTTCGCCTCGGCCTTCACCTGGACCTTCGGCTTCGCGGCCACGGCCTCGACCTCGGCGGAGCCGCCGGAGGTGTCGCCGCCGAAGTCGGCGTAGCTCGCCGGGCCGGAGCCGCCGCGGCACTGCCACGGGGCTGAACCCTGCTTCGCGTAGATCCGGTCCGCGACGATCTGCTGCTGCGCGGGCGTCGCCTTGTCGGCGGTCGGGGCGAACTGGCCGCCGCCGTTCGCGAGCCAGGTCTTCGTGACGATCTGGAACAGGCCGGCGGGGCGGCCCGCGCGCTGGCCCGCGGCGGTGTTGTTGACCGCGGTCGGGTTGCCGCTGCTCTCGCACTTGACGATGCCGGCCTGCCCCGGGAAGGCGTTGGCCGTGCCCGCCCCGGCGAGGCCGATGCCGCCGAGGGTGGCGCCCGCGAGGGCCGCGGTCGCGCCGGTGCGCTGGAGGGTCGTTTTCGTCTTGCTGGGTTTGCTGTGCCGTCCCACGGTGGGTGGGCTCCTTCGCTGTCACACCGCGGGACCGTCCTCGCACCTGGGAGGTGGCGCGAGCCGCGACGGTTCACGGCGGCTTCGGGTCGCTGATCCTCGGGGTAGATCGCAGGTCACCGCAAAAGCGCGAGAAGATTACGAAACGGAAACGGCAGGTGTACAGAGTCAGTGGGATCGGCCACAGATCGCCTCGGCGCGTAGCAGTCAGGCGACAGTGCGTCATACTCACGGCAACCTACTTAGTTAATCAATCACAGCTCAACAGCAAGGTTTTCTAGAGAATCCCTCACCCACAACAAGTAAGTTTCTCATCGCGAGTGATTTTCTAACTATCAAGATAGTCAGCGATATGCCTGCACCGTCATCGTTACGGTCGAGATAAACACGGGTCCGCGGATCTCGTTCACCCCGCACTACGGCACCCGGCCCGGCCGCGCACGCCCCGCCGGACCAGGCCCGCTCCCCCGGACGCACCCGCGACCGGCACCCGCCGCCGATCACCCGCGCCGCTGGACCACCGGTCCAGACCACTGCCATGGTCTGGACCACCCCGCGCGCCGCCCCGCCGAGCCCCGCTGCCGAAACCGCGGTCCGGCGCCCTTCCCCGGCGGAAACAGCACCCGTAACCGGACCCGGACGGCGAAAAGACCGGAAACGCCCCGGAAACCGCGACATTTCCCGCATCCGGCATATCCCGGAATCCCGCCCGCAACCGTCCGGAAAGCGTTCTCACCATGCGGTCGGCCAACCCTGATTCACAGGCCGGAAACGGGGCGTGAATATTCACGTTCCGTTTCGCGCCGTCGCGAACACCATCGCGCATTCAGTCGTTCAGCCCAGTACGGCGAACTCCGCGAAATCGCCGCGTTCACTCTCCCGGCGCATTGCCTCGCCTCACTCCGGCCGTTTCTTTTCTTTCCGGAGCCGGACGCGGCTCGCCGCCGTCCGGTGCGCCGGTGCGGCGGAACCGGCTGCGCTACGCTGTGCCCCGCGGTATTCCAGTGAGGTCGACCGGGGAGGGCTGCACCCAGCGCGGCCCTCCCCCGCGTCTGCTCGCGACAAACCGTTTTCCCCCGCCGCCGGCCGTTTTCCCGCGGTCCGCGAATCCGCGCGAAAAGGAGGAGGAGTGCATGACGGACGCGCGGCGCGGCGTCGGCGGAACACATCCCCGGGCCGGAACCGAAGCATTCCGCCCAGGGCGGCGCGACGCAATACCGCGAGAACGACCGCTCCGTTTACCGGCGAAGCGGGTCCGGCGGCTCTCCCCGAGCATCGAGCGGGAACAGTTCGCCCCGAACGCCCTTTTCGCAGGGAAGACCGCCGCGCACCGGGCGGGCTCCCGGCGGCCGCCTCCGGCCGCGCCACCACCATTGCCAGGGGAGAACAGCCCAGATGACCATTCTCGACCATCCCGCGCCGCTCACCGGTCCCGCCGTCCACTGCGATCTGCCCGGCCCGCGTTCGGCCGAGTACCTCGAGCGGCAGGACCGCCGGGAACCGAACGCCCGCGGCGGCCCCCGGCGGCTGCCGATCGCGATCACCGAGGGCTCGGGAAGCTTCGTGCGCGACGCCGACGGCAACGTCTTCATCGACTTCCTCGCCGGGGCGGGCGTGCTCTCCCTCGGGCACAACCATCCCGAACTGGTCGCGGCCATGACCGCGCAGCTGAGCAAGCTGACCCACGCGCTCGACTTCGCGACTCCGGTCAAGGACGAGTTCTCCGAGGCCCAGCTCGCGATGCTGCCCGAAGCGCTGCGCCCGAGAATGAAACTGCACTTCTGCGGGCCCGCCGGGACCAACGCGGTCGAAGCCGCGCTGAAGCTGTGCAAAACCGCGACCGGACGCGGCGGCGTCGTGTCGTACCAGGGCCGGTTCCACGGCAGCGCGCACGCCGCGCTGGGCCTGATCGGGCAGCGGCCGGGCGCGCACCCCCTGTCCGGCACCCAGTACCCGCCGTACTCCTCCTGCCCCCGCTGCCCGGCCGGCCACGATCCGGACACGTGCGCCGCGACCTGCCCGGACCTGCTCGAACGCTCGCTGCACGACCCCGACGGCGGCCTCCCGCTGCCCGCGGCGGTGGTGCTGGAACTGGTGCAGGGCGAGGGCGGCGTGGTCCCGGCGCGGGCGGATTTCGTCCACCGGGTACGCGAGCTGACCCGGGAACTGGGCATCCCGCTGATCGTCGACGAACTGCAGACCGGCTGCGGCCGCACCGGGACCTGGTTCGCCTTCGAGCGCTACGGCATCGAACCCGACGTGATCGTCGCGTCCAAGGCGCTCAGCGGAATCGGCTCGCCGGTCTCGCTGATCATCTACGACGAGCGCCTCGACCACTGGGCTCCCCGTGCGCACGCGTTCCGCGGCAATCAGCTCGCCTTCGCCGCGGGCGCGCGGGCGATCGAGGTCGTCAACCGCGACAGCGTGCTGGACAACGTCGTCGAGCGCGGCTGCCAGTTCGAGGAACTGCTCTCCCCGCTGGCCAGCCACCAGTGGGTGACGGACGTGCGCGGCGCCGGGCTGATGTGGGGCATCGAACTGGCCGATCCGCGCACCGGAGCGCCCGCGTCGGAACTCGCGCTGGCCGTGCAGAACCACGCGTTGCGCCGCGGGCTCATCGTCGAATTGGGCGGACGCGGCGACAGTGTGGTCCGGCTGCTGCCGCCGCTCAACGTCACCGCGGACGTCGTGCGCACGGCCGCCGGAATCCTGCTGGCCGCGCTCGATTCGGCTACCCGCGAGGCGCGCTGACCGACGGCCGCGCCACCGCCCGGGGTCTGGCGGTGGCGCGGTTCACCGTCAGAAGGCGAACCACTGCGACGACACCAGCACCAGCCCCAGCGAGCACACCGCGACCACCACCAGCCCGAGCGCGGCCACCACCAGCGGTCGCAGCCCGCTTCGGGCCATCTGGCGGAGGTCGAAATTCAGGCCGACCCCGGCGAAGCACAGCAGGAACGCCCACTTCGAGAGGTTCCGCGTTCGGCACCGAAGCCACACTCGCCGAGCTTCCCGCGCCGATTCCCGGACCGGGCCAGGTCGTCGTCGATGTCGTGGCAGCGGCGGCGAACCCGCTCGACCTCAAAATCGCCTCCGGAGTCATGACCGACTCAGCGTCAATGCCTGCCCGCGTCTTGAGGTCCGTGAGGGCCACCCTGAGGGAATCAGATTCCCTCAGGGTTCCCCTCACGGCACGCACACCCCGCGTCCCAGGCCAGGCGACACCTTCGGCCGAGGACGGCAGCCAGCGCCTCCTCTGGTTCACCGCGCCACCCGGCCGCGACGACCTGGAACTGCTGGCTGCCGTCGGCACCCAAGACCTCGCCCCGCGTCAGTCCGCTATGGACGGACGGCCAGGATGAGCTTCCCCAGCGCCTTCCGGTTTTCGATGGCCTCCAACGCCTGCTGGACGTCCGCCAGCGGGTAGCTCCCGCCCAGCGGCGGCACGATCGCGCCCTCGGCCAGCTTCGGCAGCAGCTCCGCCCACTGCCCCTGCAGGTACCCCGGCCGCGGCAGCGCGTACGCGCCCCAGCCGACGCCCACGACGTCCAAGTTGTTGAGCAGCAACCGGTTCACCTTCACTTCGGGGATGGACCCGCCGGTGAACCCGATGACCAGCATCCGCCCGTCCGCGGCGAGGCAGCGCAGCGAATCGGTGAACCGGTCGCCGCCGACGACGTCCGCGATCACATCGACCCCGCGCCCGCCGGTCGCCGCTTTCACCGCGTCCTTGAAACCGTCCGCCAGCACGTACTCGTCCGCCCCGGCCGCGACCGCCGTCTCGCCCTTCTCCGGCGTCGACACCACGCCGAGCACCTTGCCCGCACCGAACGCCTTCGCGACCTGGATGACCGCCGTCCCGACCCCGCCCGCAGCGCCGTGCACCAACACGGTCTCCCCGGCCGCCATCCGGCCCCGCCGGCACAGCGCGAAATGCGCGGTCAGATAGTTGAACGGGATCGCCGCCGCCTGGTCGAAGCCCAGATCGTCCGGGATCGGGAACACCGCGTCCGCCCCGCACGCAACCCGCTCGGCGAACCCGCCCAGGAACGGCAGCGCCGCGACCCGGTCCCCGGCCTTGACCGCCGCGCCTTCCGGAGCCTCCGCCACGACCCCGGCGACCTCCGCGCCCGGGATGAACGGCAACTCCGGCTTCACCTGGTACAGCCCGCGCGTCTGCAGCAGATCCGGGAACGACACCCCGGCCGCGTGCACGTCGATCAGCACCTGATCGTCAGCACGCGACGGTACGTCGGCTTCGACAACCGAAACGGTCGACGGGCCTTCGAGATCCTTGATGTGTACGGCTTTCATGCGTTTCTCCTGGTTCACAGCGCGGAGAGGATGTCGTTGACGCGGTCTTTGGCGTCGCCGAAGAGCATCGCGGAGTTGTCGCGGAAGAACAGCGGGTTCTGCACGCCCGCGTACCCGGAGGCCATGGAGCGTTTGAACACGATCACGTTCTCCGCTTCCCACACGGTGAGGACGGGCATGCCCGCGATCGGACTGCCGGGGTCCTCGGCCGCCGCGGGGTTGACGGTGTCGTTGGCGCCGATGACGAGGACGACGTCGGTGTCGGCGAAGTCGTCGTTGATCTCGTCCAGCTCCAGCACGATGTCATACGGCACCTTCGCCTCGGCGAGGAGCACGTTCATGTGGCCGGGCAGGCGTCCGGCGACGGGGTGGATGCCGAAGCGGACCTCGATGCCCTTGTCGCGCAGTTTCCGGGTCAGTTCCGCCACTCCGTACTGGGCTTGGGCGACCGCCATCCCGTAGCCGGGGGTGATGATCACCCGCGACGCCCCGGTGAGCAGTTCGGCCGCGCCTTCGGCGGTGATTTCCCGGTGCTCGCCGTAATCCTTGTCCCCGCTCGGCCCCGCCTCGATCCCGAAACCGCCCGCGATGACCGAGATGAACGATCGGTTCATCGCCTTGCACATGATGTAGGACAGGTACGCACCCGACGAACCGACGAGGGCGCCGGTGATGATCAGCAGGTCGTTCTCCAGCAGGAACCCCGACGCCGCAGCCGCCCAGCCGCTGTAGCTGTTCAGCATCGAGACGACCACGGGCATGTCCCCGCCGCCGATCGACGCCACCAGATGCCAGCCCAATGCCAGTGCGAGGACGGTGACGACGATCAGCAGCCACAGGTGGGGGCTCGCGACGAACCAGGCGGTGAACGCCACGAAAAGGACAAGTGCGCCGAGGTTCAGGAAATTCTTCCCGGGCAGCATCAACGGCGCGGACTTCATCTTCGCCGACAGTTTCAGGTTCGCCACGATCGACCCGGTGAACGTCACCGCGCCGATGAACACCCCGATGAACACCTCGGCATGATGGATCCCCAACGTCCCCAGGGCTTCCAGGTGGCGGGACTCGCCGCCGGTCGGGTCGCACTCGACCTGCAGATAGCCGTTCCAGCCGACCAGGACCGCGGCGAGACCGACGAAGGAATGCAGCAGGGCGATCAGCTCGGGCATCCCGGTCATCTCGACCACCGCCGCCCGCCGCAGCCCGATCCCCGCCCCGATGACCATCGCGACGATCATCAACGCGACCGACGTCCCGGTGATGTCGCCGGTGACGGCCTGGGCGATGGTCGCGATCAGCGCGACGACCATCCCGGCGATCCCGAAATAGTTCCCCACCCGGGCGGTTTCGTGCCGGGACAGCCCGGCGAGGGCGAGAATGAACAACAGCCCGGCCACGATGTAGGCGGCCTGGCTCGCAGTGTGCACAGTCATCAGAACAGAACGCCTTCCGGGTCAGCTGCGGGAGAACATCGCGAGCATCCGGCGGGTCACCGCGAACCCGCCGAAAATGTTGATCGTCGCCAGCAATGTCGCCACCGCCGCCAGCACGACGACCACCGTGTTTCCGCTGACCAGATTCAGCAGAGCGCCCACGACGATGATCCCGGAAATCGCGTTCGTCACCGACATCAACGGCGTGTGCAACGCGTGGTGCACATGCCCGATCACGTAGTACCCGATCACGATCGCCAGCGCGAACACCGTCAAATGCGGCAACAGAGCCGCCGGAGCCAACGCCGCCAGCACCAGCACCACCGCCGCGATCCCCAACACCACGCCCAAGCGACGCCCCGAGGACATCGGGGCCTTCTCCGGCTCCTCCTTCTTCACCGGCGCTGCGGGTTTCTGCGGCGCTGCCGAGACCTGCACCGGAGGCGGCGGCCAGGTCAGCTCGCCGTTTTTCACGACGGTGATCGACCGGACCACCACATCGTCGAAGTCCACGACCAGTTGGCCGTCTTTCTCCGGGGTCATCAGCTTCATCAGGTTCACCAGGTTGGTGCCGTAAAGCTGCGACGCCTGCGCCGGAAGACGGCCCGCGAGATCCGTGTAGCCCAGGATCGTCACGCCGTTGTCGGTCACGACGCTTTCCCCGGCGACGGAGCCTTCGACGTTGCCGCCGTTCGCCGCCGCCATGTCCACGATCACCGAACCCGGCTTCATCGACGCCACCATCTCACCGGTGATGATCCGCGGCGCCGGACGGCCCGGGATCAACGCCGTCGTCACGATGATGTCGACGTCCTTGCACTGCGCCGCGTACAGCTCCTTCTCGCGCGCCTTGTAGTCGTCGCCCATCTCCTTCGCGTACCCGGTCGCGGACACCTCCGCGTTCGGGTCCTCGATGGACAGATACTCCCCGCCCAGGCTCTTCACCTGATCCGCGACCTCCGGGCGCGGGTCCGTCGCCCGCACGATCGCACCCAGCGACCCCGCAGCGCCGATCGCCGCCAAACCCGCCACACCCGCCCCGACGACGAGGACCTTCGCCGGGTTGACCTTGCCCGCGGCGGTCACCTGGCCGGTGAAGAACCGCCCGAACGTGTGCGCCGCCTCCACCACCGCCCGATACCCCGCGATATTCGCCATCGACGACAGCACATCCAGCGACTGCGCCCGGCTGATCCGCGGCACCGCATCCATCGCCAACGCCGTGATCGGCCGCTTCGCGAGATCCTCCACCAGCTCCGGCTTCAGAGCCGGAGCCAGCAAGCTGACCACCGTCGAGCCCTGCTTCACCGCGTCCAACTGCCCGGACGACGGCGCGTTCACTCCGAACACGACGTCCGCCTCCGCGACCGACCCCACCGTCGCACCAGCGTCCGCATACGCCTGGTCGAAGAACCCCGACGCCAACCCCGCGCCCGGCTCCACCGCCACCTCGTAACCCAGCCCGCGCAGCTTGCCCACCGTTTCCGGAGTAGCCGCGACGCGCGTCTCCCCCGGTTGGGCCTCCTTGAGCACCCCGATCAGCATGCCGTCTCCTTCCCGCTCGTTCGCGGAAGATCCGCCGGCCGGGCCTGACGGCGTTTTGGGTCGCCACCTGGTCCGACTTCGCCCGCTTCAGGTACAGATGCGCTGGATACTCCCATGCCGCCCGGCCTCCGGCAGCCAACCGAAGCCCCTTTTTCCACGGCAAGTCCGACGAGATCACGGTCATAGCGCGGGCAGCCGGGCCGACCGGGCCGTTCCCGAGGTCGCGGCGGCGAGCCGGAAACCGCCGACTACCCGGTTGAACCGCCTCGCGGCTCCGGTCCGGGTCCGGCCGCGGGGCGCGGTCGCCGGATCGATCACGAGGCCCGCAGTGATGTCCGCCACTTGACAACCGGCCTGCTCGGGCTCAGCCGACCGGGCGGCGCAGTCCGCTGCTCCGCTCGGAGCCCGCCGGTCGCGCAGCAGGTCAGCATGGCCGTCAACTCGTCCTCGAATATGGGAAGGCCGAGCGGCTCCGGCCTGGCGATCATCTTGCGCACGAGCAGTTCCACCGCGTTCAGCCAGGTCCACATTGGACACGGCCTGCTCCGGCAACTCCTCGGCAGCGGTGAGCCTTTACTCATCACAGACCACTGAGCAGGACAAATGCCCGGCTTGAGGGTCGACGGGTGCGTTTACCGCCGCGGATACACGTACACGCCTTCGGATTCCTTGTCGACCACCGCGACGTTCCGGTCGATCGCCGCGGGCAGCGAGGTCTCCTCGGCCAGCGGTTTCGCTTCTCCGGTGGACAGGTCGATCCGCACCGGGGCTTCGCTGGTGCCGTAGGCGATTCCGTCCGGCCCGACGGATTCCACCTTGACAGCCTTCCGCGTTTCGGTTTCGGCGAAGCAGGAACCCTTCTTCGCCTGCAGATCGAAGACGACCAGCCCGGCGACGAGATACCGGCCGCCCGGGTCCAGGAACGGCTGCGGCTGCCTGCTGCCCCGGTCGTCCACTGTGGACTGTGCACAGCGGACCGAGGCCAGCACCTGTCCGGTCGCCGCGTCGTGGACCGCCCACATCCGCACGGTCGCGTCGTCCTCGACCGGCCATGCCGCGAGGACGTGCTGCCCGTCCGGAGTGCCGTAGGTGCGCACATCCGCGCTGCCGACGTTCGCCTTCGCCCCGGGCGGGACCACGTCGCCGCTGAACCAGCCGCCCGATGTCCAGAACGCCCGGAATCCCTGCACCAGCGGCCCTTTCGCGGTCGCGCCGGGGACGGTGAGGTTCAGGTTGCAGTCGCCGATGTCGTGCTCGCAGGGTTTCGGCGCCTTCAGCGCCGGGCTTTGCTGCTCGTAGGTGGCGACCTGGCCGGTGGACACGTCCGCGACCGCGGTCGCCCGGTCCACCTCGACCAGCGCCGTTCCCCCGTCCTGCACAGCGAACCGGCTCGCCGAGGCCGGGACGACGATCCGCCGCGCCGCTTTCCCGCCGTCCGGGGTCGCGCCGATGTCGAACACGTCGAGATGCGTGACCTTCTTCGCCTTGTTGACCGCGTCACCGCCCTCCAGGCCGGTGCTGGCCAGAACCGCGTAGTCCTTGCCGTCCTTGGCCGTTTCGAACAATCGCGTGGAGACGTCGTGGTAGTTGGTCTCCTCCTCGGGCAGCTCGACCGGCGCGCTCGTCCAGCGGTCCGCGCCGGTCTTCTCGTCCTTCGCGACGACCCGCACGGTCTTGCCGTCGTTCGACGCTTCCGCGAACAACACCGCCCCAGCTCGCGCGGCAAGGATTGGATCGGTGAGTTTGCCGCCGTCGGCGCCGACCGCCGACCAGCCCTTGGCCGCGTCGAACGCGTCGGGAATCTTCTGCTGCGCCGCGGCCGGGTCCGGTTGAGGCGCGGGAGGCACCGGCGCGGGAGTCGGCGCGGGGTCCGAACAGGCGGAAAGCACCGCCCCGGTGACGAGGGCGCCGGCGATGACAACGGAATTCCTTAGCCTCGGCATGCGAACTGCGACGGCCGGGCGCGAACGCGGGTTCCCTGCGTGCGGCAGATATTTCGGAGCCGCCAGGCCGCGCACCCGAGGCAAGTGCTTGCACTTCGCCAGCACTCGTGGTCTCCTCGAAGCGCTTGCAAAACACAGTCACTCCGAAAGGGAAGCCATGATCCGCCGAGTACTCGCCCAGTGCACCGTCTCCGAGCTCGCGCGCGCCGAGAAGTGGTACACCGCGTTGTTCGACCGCGGTCCCGACGCGCGGCCGATGCCTGGCCTGCTGGAATGGCACCTCGACGACGCCTTCGGGCTGCAGGTGTGGTCCGAACCCGACCGCGCCGGGCGGTCGACGGTCGTCTTCGAGGACACGGACCTCGACGCGGTCGCCGCCCAGGCCACAAAGGCCGGTATCGCACACGAGGGGCCGCAACCCGGTGGCGGTGCGCGCATTCTGCCGCTCGCCGACCCGGACGGGAACCGTGTCGTGTTCAGCGGCAAGTGATCCGGCTTGACCGTCCGGCCCGGACCGGCCTAGGGTCGCGACTAGAGAGATCGCTCTAGTCGGGAGACCCGAGGGAGGTCCGATGCCGCGCGTGGAGCTGTCCGCCGGGCCGATCGACTACACCGACACCGGCGGCACCGGGCCGGTTCTGGTGTTCGGGCACGGCTTCCCGATGTCCGGCACGCAATGGCGCAAGGTCGTCCCGCTGCTGGAGGGCTGCCGCTGCGTCCTGCCCACGCTGCCGCTCGGCGCGCACCTCGCCCCGATGCGGCCCGACGCGGACCTGACCCAGTTCGGGATCGCGCGGCTGCTCGGCGAATTCCTCGCCGCACTCGACCTCCACGACGCGACAATCGTGCTCAACGACTGGGGCGGCGGCCAATTCCTCGTCGCCGACGGGCTGGCTCCGGCCGCGCACGTCGCCCGGGTCGGACGGCTCGCGCTCGTCGCGTGCGAGGCGTTCGACAACTTCCCGCCCAAGCCCGCGCGACCGGCCGTGAAGCTGCTCCGGCTTCCCGGCGGACCGTGGCTGCACGCCCAGGCCACCCGGACGTCGTTCTACCGCCACGCCAAAGCCGCGTACGGCGGGATGTGCGAAAGCCGGATCCCCGACGACGTTCTCGAGGGCTGGTTCGCGCCGGCGTTGCGGGACAAGGAAATTCGCCGGGACATGGTCAAATTCGCCACCGGGAGCCCGCCGCGGCGAGTGCTGCTCGAATGGACCGAGCGGCTGCGGTCGTTCGACCGGCCGGTCCTGGTCGTGTGGGCGGGCAAGGACCGGATGATGCCGGCCGAGCACGGACAGCGGCTCGCCGAATTGTTCCCGGACGGCCGCCTCGTCGAAATCCCGGACAGCGGCACGCTAGTCCCGGAAGACCAACCGGAACGGCTGGCCAAGGAACTGATCGCGTTCCTCGCCGAAACGGGCGCGGAATAACGCGTCAGGCCGACACGGTCAGCGGAAAACGCACTCCGGTCAGCTCCTCGGAGACAGTCCACAAGCGACGGGCGGTCTCGAGATCGCGTGCTTTCGCCGACCGGCCAACGAGTTTCGGCGCGCCGCGGTTCTGCAGGAAACCGCGCGGGCCCGCGTAGCTGTTCCCGGGAATGTCGGCGAGCGCGGCGTAAAGCGTCGGCCGGGCGCCTTGTTCGGGGGTTTGCGCGGCCACGCGGGTGCCGAATTTCGCGATGGAGGAGAGCACCGGCGTCTCGACTTTCAGCAGATTCGTCGCCGCCACTCCCGGATGCGCGGCGGTCGCGAGCACCGGCGAACCGGCTTCGGTCAACCGGCGCTGGAGTTCGGCGGTGAACAGCAGGTTCGCGAGTTTCGACTGCCCGTAGGCCGCCGTCGCCCGGTACGGCTTGCGCTCCCAGTTGAGGTCGGTGAAATCGATCGAGCCCACGCGGTGGCCGTTCGACGAAACCGTCACCACCCGGCCGCGGATCTGCCGCAGCAACAGGTTCGTGAGCGCGAAATGGCCGAGATGATTGGTCCCGAACTGGGATTCGAAACCGTCCGCGGTGCGCGACAGCGGCGGGATCATGATGCCGGCGTTGTTGATCAGCAGGTCGATCGGCTCGGTGAACTCCGCCGCGAACGCGCGGACCGAAGCCAGATCGGCGAGGTCGAGTTGACGGACTTCGGCGTCGCCGGGCAGCTGGTCGGCGGCCTCGCGGCCGCTGCGCGGATTCCGCACCGCGAGCACGATCCGCATGCCCTTGGCGGCCAGCGCCGCCGCGGTCGCCCGCCCCAATCCGCTGTTCGCACCGGTGATCACGGCGGTGCGGCCGGTCTGGTTTTCCGGAAGAAGGTCCATGCCCCCAAAGTAGGCACCGGCAACAATGTTGTCAACGGAAACATACTGCTAGACTGACCGGGTGCCCGACCAGTCCGAAGACCGCCCCTACCACCACGGCAGCCTCCGCACCGCCTTGCTCGACGCGGCCGAACGCGGGTTGCGCGCGCACGGGGCCGATCAGCTGTCGCTGCGCGACCTGGCCAGGGAGATCGGCGTCAGTCACGCCGCGCCGCGCCGGCACTTCCCGGATCGGCAGGCATTGCTCGACGCGCTCGCCGAAGCCGGTTTCGCGCGCCTGGACAGCGCGTTGCGCACGGCATTGAAGACCGCCGAAGACTTCCCGGGCCGCGTACGCGCCGCGGCAACCGCGTACACCCGCTTCGCCACCGAGAACTCGGCGCTGCTGGAACTGATGTACACCAGCAAACACCGCCCCGGCGCGTCGCGGATCGTGCAGGCCGCCGAAGCGCCGTTCGCGCTGATGAACGACCTGATCGTCGAAGGCCAGCAGCAGGGCGCGTTGCAGGAAGGGCCGCCGCAGCGGATCGGCGTCGTGCTGTTCGCGACGCTGCAAGGAATCGCGACGCTCGGCAACGGCGACCTCGTTCCGCCGGAATTGCTCGACGGGCTCGTGGACACCGCCGTCGAACAGTTCCTGCGCGGCGCTCGTCCATACTGTGCCGATGGTTACTGACCCGACCACAGCCACGGCCGAATGACTTCGCCGCAACGGTTGCGTGCCGCTTCGGGGGTCGGCCTACTTTTGGTCGGATCAGTAACGAAACCGGCGGGCCGAGCGAATGGCGCGGACAATTGGATACCGTGGGCGGCATGGCTGACCAACGACCGCTCGGCTTGCGAGAACGCAAGAAGCTCGACACGCGCAAAGCGCTGAGCGACGCCGCCGTGGCGCTGATGTACGAGAGAGGTCCAGACAACGTCGTCCGCGAGGACATCGCCGAGCGGGCCGGGGTGTCGCTCCGGACGTTCAGCAACTACTTCGCCACGAAATACGACGCGGTCGCCTACCGGCAGGAACACCGGATCCGGCTCAGCGCGGAACTGCTGCGCCGCCGCCCGGCGGACGAGCCGCTGTGGACCGCGCTCGCCGAATCGCTCATCGAACCGCTGCGCGCCGACGGGGTGCCGTACGGGCAGCCGGCATCCGAGCAGCTCAGCGCGGTGCAAGCGTGGAGCGCGACGCCGGAGATGCGCACCGCGCTGGCCCGCGTGCACACCGGCGACCTGGTCAAGGCAATCGCCGAACGCACCGGCACCCGGGTCGGCGACCTGTACCCGCAGCTTGTGTCCGACGTCGCGATCGCGGCGATGACCACGGTCCTGAACCGGTTCCTGGACGAAAGCCTGGAAAAGACGGTCCCGGCGACGCTGCGCGACGTGTTCGCGCGGATTTCGCGGGGGCTCCCGCCGCAGTGATCAGCCCCGCGACGCCACGGGCAGCGAGTTCTCCCGGCCATGCGCCACAAACTCCGCCCGCAACGCCCGTCGATCCTCCTCGCTGAGCAGCCGATACGGGCTAGTCCGGGTCGGCGCGAACCACACCTCGCCGCCCTCCCAACCCAGCGCACGCAACGGCGCCTTGTCCACCTTGCCGCTGCCCGTCACCGGAGCATCGTCGATGATCCGGACGAACGTAGGCCGCCATTTCGTCCCCAGATCCGGTTGCGCGGCAAGGAATCCATCGAAATCGACCGGATCGAATGCGGCATCCGCAGCGAGGATCACCGACGCCATGAGCAGGTCCCCGGTCCGCGGATCGGGCACGCCGTAGCAGTGCGCCGCCGCGAACGCCGGGTAGCGGCCCAAAATGCGCTCAACCGGGACCGTGCCGAAGTTCTCGCCGTCTACGCGGAGCCAGTCCGCCGCCCGGCCCGCGAAGTACAGGTAGCCGTCGCGGTCGCGGTAGCCGAGGTCGCCGGTCCAGAAGTCCTCGCCGCCGAATTTCAGCCGTTCGGCCATCGCGGCCGGGTTGCGGTAGTAGCCCTCGAACGTTTTCCCCCGGCCCACCGCGACGATCTCGCCGGTCGCTTCCTCGCCGTTCAGCAGCAGCCCGTTCTCGTC
Source organism: Amycolatopsis sp. CFH S0740 (assembly GCF_004522315.1). Lineage (NCBI taxonomy): Bacteria > Bacillati > Actinomycetota > Actinomycetes > Pseudonocardiales > Pseudonocardiaceae > Amycolatopsis > Amycolatopsis sp. CFH S0740. The sequence continues at coordinate 34,468 of NZ_SDLS01000032.1, forward strand.
GAATTCCGCGAGCGGGCATTCCCGGTTGTCCTCGTCGCGGATTTCCGCGCGCATTCCGGGCGCGGGACGGCCCAGCGCGTTCGGCGGCGCGTCCGGGTCCGGCACGATGCGGATTCCGCCCTCGCTGGACCCGTATCCTTCCCGCACTTCACAGCCGAACCGACGGCGGAATTCGGCGGATTCGCCCGGCGCGGCTTCGGAACCGAAGGCGACCTCCAACCGGTTGTCGGCGTCGGTCGGCTGCTCCGGCTGGGCGACGACGTAGCTCAGCACCCGGCCGACGTAGTTGAAGTAGGTCACGCCGTGCGCGCGCAGGTCCGGAATGAACTGCGACGCGGAGAACTTCCGCACCAGCACGATCGTCGCGCCGACCTTCGCCGCGGCAGCGAGGTTCATCATGATCGCGTGGCCGTGGAACATCGGCAGGCACAGGTAGGTGACCGAATCGCGGTGCAGCGAGACGCGTTCGGCCAGCGCGTCGGTCAACCGGCCGAGGCGGCCGTTGCTGCAGATCACCGCTTTGGGCGTGCCGGTCGAGCCGGAGCTGAACAGCAGGAGGAAGATCGCCGCCGGGTCCGGGAGCCACGCGGGCAGGTCCGCGCCCGCGTGCGCGGCGAGCAGATCCTGGTACTCCGGCGATTCCACGTCGAGGATCCGGCGGACGGTCGGCAGCTTAAGGCTCGCCACCTCGTCGCGGCAGAGCGGTTCGGTGAGCAGGACGTCGACGTCCGTGTGGCTGATGTCCGCCGCCAGCTCCGCGCCGCGCCGGGTGGAGTTGACGCCGACCAGGACGTCCCCGGTCACCGCGGCGGCGAGGATCCAGAACACGAAGTCCGGCAGGTTCTGCAGCAGCACCCCGACGTGCCGCTGCGTCCGGCCGGGACCCGGCTCGAAGGTGCGCAGCAGCGACGCCCGGACCGCGGCCTCGCCGACCACTTCAGCCCACGTCCAGCTCCGGCCCTCGAACCGCAGCCCCTCGTGCGAGTCCCCGTGCCGGGACCGGACGACTTCCGCGAAGGTCTCCATCAGCGGTCCGCCGCGAGCACGATCGCGGAGTGCGGCACCGGAGAACCGCCGGTGACGAGTACGTGCTCCAGCGACTTCGCCGGCTGGTTCACCGAACTGCCGCGAATCAGCCGGACACCCTCGGCGATTCCGTTGACCCCGTGGATGTAGCCCTCCCCCAGCTGGCCGCCGTGCGTGTTGACCGGCAGCCGTCCGTCGAGTTCGAGCGCACCGCTGGCGATGAAGTCCTTCGCTTCGCCGCGACCGCAGAATCCGTATTCTTCCAGTTGCAGCAAGACCATCGGGGTGAAGGCGTCGTAGAGGATCGCGGCGTCGATGCCGTCCGGCCCCAAGCCCGCTTGAGCCCACAATTGCTCGGCGACCAGCTGCACCTCGGGCATTTCGTCGATGTCCTCGCGGTAGTAGCTGCTCATCGAAATCTGTTGCGGACCAACGCCTTGCGCCGCCCCGGCGATCACCGCGGGCGGATGCGGAAGGTCGCGCGCCCGTTCCGCGCTCACGATCACCAGCGCCTGCCCGCCGTCGCTTTCCTGGCAGCAATCGAGCAGCCGCAACGGATCGGCGATCATCCGCGACGACTGGTGGTCTTCGAGCGTGATCGGCCGTTCGTGGAACCAAGCCTTCGGATTCACCGCCGCGTGTTTGCGGGAAAGAACCGAAACTCGGCCGAAGTCCTCGCTCGTAGCCCCGTATTTGTGCATGTACCGCCGCGCCAGAAATGCTTCCTGCTGCGCGGGCGTGAGCAGGCCGTACGGATTGATCCAGTTCCGATATTCCTGATCAGTGTTCGCGGTGTAGGCGAACGGCGGCGGCCCGGCACCGAACCGGTGGCCCGAACGTTCGTTGAATGCCCGGTACACCACAACGACATCCGCGACCCCAGAGCTGACCGCAAGGGCGGCCTGCTGCACCGGCGCGCATGCCCCGCCGCCACCGTGCGGAATGCGGCTGAAGAACTTGAGCTGCGGAATACCTAGTGCCCGCGCGACCGCGATCTCCGGGTTGGTTTCCATGGTGAACAACGCGAATCCGTCGACTTCTTCGACGGGAATTTGCGCGTCAGCAAGGGCGGCGAGAACGCATTCGCAAGCGAGCTGCCATTCGCTGCGTCCGGAATTCTTGCTGAATTCAGTCGCGCCGATCCCGGCGATCGCGGCCTGCCGCGCGAACCCGCTCATGCCGCCACCGTCACTCGGGCCGACACATGCACGCCGCGTTCGTGACTTCCGGTGACTTTGATCGTCACTGCGTCCTGAGTCGCTTCGATGACCTCGCCGGTGAAAGTGAGCGTGTCCCCGGGAAACAACGGCAGCCCGAGCCGCAACGACACCTTGCGAATCCGGGTCGCCGGGCCGCAGACGTCGGTGACATAGCGGTCGATGAACCCGTTGGTGGCGTTGATGCTGATGAAGATGTCCGGCATTCCGCGTTCCCGCGCTTTGCCCGGGTCGTGGTGCACGTCCTCGAAATCCTGGGACGCGATCGCGGTGGCGACGATCGTGGTGCGGTCGAAGGGAATCGCCAGCTCCGGCAGGCGGTCCCCGAGAGCCAGGGTCATCGGGTGTGCTCCTTCGGGTCGCGCGGCCGCAGCTGCGGGAGGATTTCGCCGTGCGCGTGCTCGCTGAAACCGACCTGGAGCGGCAGACCGACCTCGAGCCGGTCGTGGTCGACCCCGGCGATGTCCGCGACCAGCCGGACGCCCTCCTCCAGATCGGCGAGCCCGACCGCGAGCGGGTAGTCGAACGCGGGATCCTTCGGGTGATATAGCACTGTCCAGCTGTGCAATATCGCGCGGCCGCTGGCGACGACCGTGTCCCACGCGAAACTCCGGCACACCGGACACGCCGGGCCGGGCGGATGCCGGAGGGTCCGGCAGTCGGTGCAGCGCTGGATTTCCAGGCGTCCTTCGCGGGCGGCGGCGAAGAAGAACTGGTTGTCCTGGGTGATCGTGAGCCGCGGGACCGCGGTGTGCTCCCCCATCACTCGCTCCGTTCGGCCGGGCGGAACCGCAGGATCCGGAAGCGTTCGTCGACCAGCAGCTCGCCCGCTTCGTCCACGTAGTGCTTGCGCAGCGTGACGAAATGCCCGTAGCCGAGCGCGGTGCGTTTGCACTCCGAGACGGCCTCGATGGTGAAATGGCAGGTCACGTGCGTGCCCGGGGTGATCTCGCGGACGTACTCCTGCTCGACGTCGGTGGCCACCACCGAGGTGTAGCCGGCCGCGTCGAGCACGTTCATCAGCCGCGAGTACGCGAAGTCCTCCACCGCGCCCTCGCGGCGCAGCTCCTGGAGCTCGCGGTAGCGCCGGTACCCGGCCATGATCCAGGTCGAGCACATCGCGGGCGGCGCGACGACGCCGGACCGGCCGGCCGCCTTCGCCGCGGCGTCGTCGACGTACACCGGATTGCGGTCGTCGAGCGCCTCGACCCAGTTGCGGATCATCGCCTCGTTCACCGCGTACCGCGCCACCCGCGGCGGCTCGGCCTGCTGGCCGGTGAACTCGGCGAAGTCCGTCCGGAGACCGGTCATCACCCCTCCTTGAGCAAGCGTTTGGCAGGACGGTAAGAGCGCGCGGACGGGCGGGCAAGGGAAAGTCCCGGTGGGCGGACGGCTCCGGTGATCGCGGTTCTTGCCGGGCACTCGCTAGGCCTGACTGCGGTCCGGTGCGGTCTTCTGGTGATTCTCCCCGGGCGGGCGGCCTTGGCGGGCGGCCTTGGCGGGCGCGATGTGGCGACACCTGCGCGGCAGGCGGAGCACCCGGCCGACCCGCGAGGAATCCCCGCACCCGCAGGCAATGCCCTCCGCTGCGGGGAAAGACTCAACGAAGCCGTCTGGCCGGGCGGCTCGGCAGGCAGCTCCCGTGGCGGCTCGGCGAGCAGTCTTCCGGCAGCAGCGCGGCGAGCAGTCCCCCGCGGCTGCTCGGCAGGCAACTCCCGTGGCGACTCGGCGAGCGATCCCCACGACAGCCCGGCGAGCAATCCCCCGCGGCAGGTTCGCCAGGCAACTCCCGTGGCGACTCGGCGAGCGATCCCCNTCGCCAGGCAACTCCCGTGGCGACTCGGCGAGCGATCCCCACGACAGCCCGGCGAGCAATCCCCCGCGGCAGGTTCGCCAGGCAACTCCCGTGGCGACTCGGCGAGCGATCCCCACGACAGCCCGGCGAGCAATCCCCCGCGGCAGGTTCGCCAGGCAACTCCCGTGGCGACTCGGCGAGCGATCCCCCGGCAGCAGCGCGGCGAGCAATCCCCGCAACAACTCGCGAGGCAGCTCGGCCGCGAGGATCACTCCCACCGCACCAGCCGCCGCACCACCTTTCCCGTCGCGTTGCGCGGCAGCGGGTCCCGGGTCAGGAACCAGGCCGTCGGGACTTTGTACCGGGCCAGCCGGTCGGCGAGATAGCCGCGCAGCTCGTCGGCGTCCACTTCGGGCTCCGCGCGCAGCACCACCTTCGCCGCGACGATCTGCCCGTAATCCGGATCCGGCAGCCCGGCCACGATGCACTCCGCGACCCCCGGATGCCCGGCGAGCTGTTCCTCCACTTCCGCCGGGTAGATGTTCTCCGCCCCGCGCAGGATCAGGTCGCTGCGCCTGCTCAGCACGAACAGCGCACCGTCGCGCAACTGGCCGAGGTCGCCGGTCCGGAACCAGCCGTCGGCGGTGAACGCGGCGGCGGTCGCGGCCGGGTCGTTGAAGTAGCCGAGCATCACCTGCGGGCCGCGGAGGTGGATCTCGCCGTCGACACCGTCCGGGACCGGGCGGCCTTCGGGGTCGCGGATCTGCACTTCCATGTTCGGCACCGGCCTGCCCGCGGTGTCCGGGTCGGCGAGGAGTTCGGCGGGGGTCGCGAGGGTGGCCGCGGTGGACGATTCGGTCAGGCCGTAGTTCGTGCTCAGCGAGGCGGCCGCGCCCGGCAAGGCGCCCCGGAGCTGGTCTTTCAGCTCGGCGGTCGACGGCGCGCTGCTGACCGAGACCGTCTTGAGCGTGCTGAGGTCGTACCCGGAGAGATCGGTTTCGACCAGCCGGGACAGCATCGTCGGGACCGCGCCCCAGTTGGTGATCCGTTCGGCCTGCACGAGCTCCAGCACCCGGTGGATGTCGAATTTCCCCTGGTACAGCACGGCGGTGTCGCCCACCGCGAGCCGCACGACGGCGAGGTTGTGCAGGGCGGCGATGTGGAACAACGGCGTGGCCAGCAGGAATCGGCGATCCCGCGCCGGACGGCCGAATTCCGCCGCCAACGCGTCGTTGAACAGATGGAACCAGACCGCGGCGAGCATGTTGCGGTGCGAGTGCGTCGCGCCCTTCGGACGGCCGGAAGTGCCGCTCGTGAAAAGGATGACGGCGGGGTCGTCCTCGTCGACCAGCTCCAGTTTCAGCTGCGCGCTTTCGTGCTGTCCGAGGAGTTCCCGGTATTCCGGGCTGCCGAATTCCAGCACCGGGTACCGATCCGCGATCAGCGGCTTCCGGGACGCGTCGGTCAGCACGGCCTTCGGCGTGGTCAGGTCGAGGCCGTGCGCGACCTCCGGCGCGGCCCACATCGAGTTCATTCCGACCGCGATCGCGCCGAGCGACACCGCCGCCCAGAATCCGACTATCCATTCCGGACAGTTCGCCGCGCACAACGCGACCCGGTCGCCGCGACCGACCCCGTATTCGGTCCGCAGCACCGAGGCGAGCGCCGCGACCTGGTCGTAGTGCTGAGCGAAGGTGAGCCGACTGTCCACAGTGACCAGATACTCGCGATCTCCGAACTCGCGCGAGGCCTCCAGCAGTTCGGTCAGGCACCGGTGCCGCCGCGCGAACACCCTCGCCGGACGGCCCGCGACCGGCTCCGGCCGGATCTCGAACTCCGCGCCCGGCGCGGTCAGCCGCGCGATGATGTCGTCCCGATCGGTCATCGGTCGCCTCCCGTAGTGATCATCGGATCGTCAGCTGCCCGCCGTCGACGTTCCAGCACTGCCCGGTCACCCAGCCCGCCTCCGCGCTGGCCAGGAACACCGCGGCCGCCGCGATGTCGAGCGGCTCGCCCACCCGCCGCAACGGCACCTGCGCGCGAACGTACTCGGCCCACGAAGCCGGATCCACGTCGTCCAAGCGGCTCGTGCCGACCACGCCGGGGCACAGCGCGTTCACCCGGATCCCGTGCTGGCCCAGCTCTTTCGCCGTCGAGGAAGTCAGCGACTGCAGCGCGGCTTTCGACGCGGAATAGGCCGCCGATCCCGCTCCGGACAGCTTCCCGCCGATCGAGGAGATGTTCACGAACACCCCGCCGTCGCCCTGGTCGACCATCCGCCGCCCGAACGCGCGCGTCATCAGGAACGGTCCGCGCAGGTTGACCGCGATGACCCGGTCCCAGGTCTCGACGTCGAGGTCCAGCACCGGCAGCCGATCCGGTCCGCGCGCGGCCGCGGCGTTGTTGACGACGATGTCCACGCGGCCGAACGCGTCGAGAACGGTCGCCAGCAGCCGGTCGATCTGCGCCGGGTCGGCGACGTCGCTCACCACCGGCAAGGCCCGGCCGCCGGACTCGCGGATCTCGTCGGCCACGGACTCGATGTCTCGCCAGCCCGCGGCCTGTTCTTCCGGCGGGAACTGCTCGCGCGGGCGACCGCTGCCGGTCACCGCGACCGCGCACCCGGCCTTCGCCAGCTCGACCGCGATCGCCCGGCCGATCGACCGCATCCGGCCCGCCCCGGTCACCACCGCGACTTTGCCCTCGAACCCGCTCAGCGGATACATCTCAGAGCCGTTCCACGATCGCCGCGGTCGCCTGTGCGCCGCCGGCGCAGATCGCCACCAGGCCGAGCGTCTGGTCGCGGCGCTCCAGTTCGTCGACGATCTCCGCGAGCAGCCGGATCCCGGTCGCGCCGACCGGATGGCCGATCGCGATGGCGCCGCCGTTGACGTTGAGCCGGTCCTCGTCGACGCCGAGCGTGCGGGCGAACGACAGCGGCACCGACGCGAACGCCTCGTTGACCTCGAACAAATCGATGTCGGCGACGGTCATCCCGGCCCGGCCGAGGACGCGCTCGGCCGCGCGGATCGGCCCGTCCAGCAGGTACTTCGGTTCCGCGCCGACGATGGCCTGCGTGACCAGCCTCGCGCGCGGGCGCAGGCCGAAGGTCTGATCGGCGTTGACCAGCAGCGCGGCCGACGCGCCGTCGGAAATCTGCGACGCGGTACCCGCGGTGTGCAGGCCTTCTTCCTTGATCGGAGCGAGTCCGGCGAGGGCTTCGGTGCTGGTGTCGCGCAGGCCTTGGTCGCGGTCGAACAGGCCGCCGTCGAGCGGGACCGGCAGGATCGAACGGCCGAACCGGCCCTCGTCCCAGGCACGGCGGGCGCGTTGCTGCGAGCGGAGGCCGAACGCGTCCAGGTCCGCGCGAGTGAGCCCGCGCCGCGCGGCGATCCGGTCGGCCGCCTCGTACTGCGCGGGCAGGTCGACCTTCCAGGACTCCGGGCGCGGACGGCCCGCGTCGCCGAGGTTGCTCAGCAGCGGCACCCGGCTCATCGACTCGACCCCGCACGCCATCCCGGCGTCCACCAGCCCGGCCGCGATCTGCGCGGCGATCAGGTGCACGGCCTGCTGCGCGGACCCGCATTGCGCGTCGATGGTGGTCGTCGCGGTCTCCTCCGGGAGCTCGGTGTGCAGCCAGGCGAACCGGCCGACGTTGTTCGACTGCTCCCCCGCCTGCGTGACGCATCCCGCGACGACATCGGTGACCAGCGCCGGGTCGAGGCCGGCGCGGTCGAGGATCCCGCGCTGCACGTGGCCGAGCAGTTCGACCGCGTGGATGCCGGACAGCGCACCGCGCCGCTTGCCGAACGGGGTGCGGATCGCGTCCACAATGACCGGCGTACCCATCAGGCACCTCCTGGAGTCGTGCGGGCCCAGGCGTCGGTGAAGACCGCCGCGTCGCCGCAGGTCACTTTCAAGCTCAGCTCATTTTCCTGCTGCCACATGGAAATCCTTAACTTCTCGCCGGGGATTACCGGCCCGGCGAAGCGGGCGCCCAGCTCACGGAGGCGTGCGGGTTGGCCGTCGAGGAAATGGTCCACGACGGCTTTGGCGACCAGGCCGTAGGACGCGAGCCCGTGCAGGATCGGCGCGGCGAAGCCTGCTTTCGCCGCGACCTCCGGGTCTGCGTGGAGCGGATTGCGGTCCCCGTTCAACCGGTACAGCAGCGCCTGGTCCGGCGTGGTGGCGACGTCGAGCACGTGCGTCGGGTCGCCTTCCGGCGCCTTCGGTCCGGCTGCGGTGCCTGGGTCGCCGCCGAAACCACCCTCGCCGCGTGCCCAGACGGACATCTTCGAGGTCCACAGTGGACCGTCGGCGTCCGCGACCTCGTGGGCGAGCACGATGACCGCGGCCTTGCCCTTGTCCTGGACCTCCGCGATCCGCGTGGTTCGTTCCGCCGAGCCGGACGCGGGCAGCTGGTCCCGGTGGAGCGTGACGACCTGTCCGGCGTGCAGCAGCCGGGTCAGCTCGACGTCCACGCCGGGCAGCGTCAGCCCTTCTGCGGGACGGTCTCCGGCGGAAATTCCTTGTCCGGCAACGAGTGCGAAGGTCGGGAGGACCTCCAGGTCCCGTTCGTAGCTGTACCGGAGGTCGGTGCCGGAGCCGAGGGAAAGGTGGTACAGCAGCACGTCGCGGGCGGTCCAGGCGATCTGCTGGATGCGCGGCGGGGCGTTGAGCGCTTTGTCGACGTCGATGGGCACGGGATCCTCCTAGGCCGGGGCGCCGATCGGGGGCGCGGCCGGCAACCGGTCCCCGAGTTCGGCGGCGAGTGCGTCTGCGGTGCCGAGGGTGAAGGCGACTTGACGGCCCCAGAGGAAGTAGCGGTGGATCGGATAGTCGACGTCCGCGCCGATGCCGCCGTGCAGGTGCTGGGTCGCGTGCACGACCCGCAGTCCGCCGCGCGAGGCCCACCATTTGGCTACCACCGCGGTGATCTCCGCTTCCTCCTCGCCGCCCTCGTCAAGCAGCCAGGCGGCGCGTTGCGTGCAAACGCGGATCGCCTCGGTGTCTAGGTAGGCGTCCGCGGCCCGTACGGCGACAGCTTGATTTGTCGACAGTGGACGTCCGAATTGGACTCGTTCCGAGGTGTATTTCGCGGTGGTCGCCAATGCTTCGGCACACACGCCGACGCTGACTGCGGCCAGTGCGACGCGGAGCCTCCGGAGTGTCCATTGCAGAGCGTTGTGGCCGGTAGCCAGGATGTCTTGCGGGGTGACCACTGCTCCGTTGAAGTCGATTGATGCGTGGCTTTCGCGGCTGGTGACTTCGACAGGTGTCACGCTGAGGTCGGCTGTGGGTACGAGTACTAAGTGGGCTTGGTCGGCTTCCTTGACTGGCACCAGCACCAAATCAGCCTGCGCTCCTGCGGGCACCGAGATGACTTCGCCGGTGAGTTCAAGGGCATCGCCGCGCTGGGTTGCGGTCACCGAAACCGTGTCGTCGAACGCGCCGACCAGCAGCGTCGAACCGTCCAGCACGCGCGGCAGGATCCGGTTCCGCTGGTCGTCGGAGCCGAACTGCGCGACCGGCAGCAGTCCGCCCGCGATGACATTCCACAATGGAACCGGCGCGACGTGCCGCCCCACTTCCTCGAGCAGCACCGCCAATCCGGACATCCCCAGCCCGGCCCCGCCGTCCCTTTCGGACAGGCAGATCCCGAGGAGGTCCGCCCCCGCGAGCACCCGCCAGAGGTCAGCGTCGAACCCGCCCTGCTTTTCGACGGCCGCCACCCGCTCGACGGTCGCGCGGTCGGCGAAGATCTTCGCGGCCAGCTCGCGGACCGCGCCCAGGTCGTCGTTGAGGTCGAAATCCATGTCAGCTCCTGGCCTTTTCCGGACGGCGGCGCGCGGACAGCGTCATGCCGAGGGTTTTCGCGGCGACGATCTCGCGCAGCACCTCGTTCGTGCCGCCGCCGAAGGTGTTGTTCTGCGCACGGCGGGCGAGCGTCTCGACGCGTCCGTTCACCGCCGCGCCGGGCGAATCGGGCCGCAGCAGGCCGCGAGCGCCGAGCACTTCCTGAAGCCTGCTGTACGCGGTCACCACCGCTTCGGTGCCGAACACCTTGGCGGCAGCGGAATCCCCGCCGCCGAGGGTGCCCGCGGCGACGTCCGCGACCAAGCGCAGGTTGATCAGATCCGTGGCGCTGAGCAGCGCATACACCTCGGCGAGGGTGTGCCGGACCCACGGCAGGTCGTACACCGTGCCCGGGCCGAACGGTTCCTCCCGCGCCCACTTGAGGACCGCGTCGTACATCTGGTTCGCGATGCCGCCGCGCGCGGCGAGGGCGACGCGTTCGTGGTTGAGCTGGCTGGTGATGAGCCGCCAGCCGTTGTTCAGCTCGCCGACCACATTGGACAGTGGAATTCGGACGTCCTCATAGTACGTCGCCGACGTGCTGATCCCGCCTACCGTATGGATCTCGGTGGCAGAGAATCCCGGCGTGTCGGTCGGCACGAGCACGACGGAAATGCCCCGGTGCGGCGGGGCGTCCGGATCGGTCCGCACGGCAAGCCAGATCCAGTCGGCGAAGATCCCGGCACTGGTGAAGATTTTGCTGCCGTTGATGACGAGCTGGTCGCCGTCGATCCTCGCCCGCGTCTGCAGCGACGCGAGGTCGGTGCCCGCGCCGGGTTCGGTGTAGCCGATGGCGAACATCAGCTCGCCGCGCAGAATGGGCGGCAGGAAGAACTTCTTCTGTTCCTCGGTGCCGTGGTGCATCAGCGCCGGCGCGACCGTGTTGAGCGTAACCAGTGACAGCGGGGCGCCGGCGCGCAACACTTCGTCGTAGAACACGAAGAGCGCTTCCGGGTCCTCGCCGCGGCCGCCGTATTCCTCCGGCCAGCCGAGGCCGAGCCAGCCGTCCGCGCCCATCCGGCTCAGGATCCGGTCGAACACCGGGCCGCCCTCGGTCTGCTCGACCAGCGCGCGGCGGTCGTCCTCGTCGATGATGCGGGCGAAGTACTCGCGCAGTTCGGCGCGGAGCCTTCGCGAGCGCTCCGACAGCTCCGGATGCATGCGGTTTCTCCTCAGGATCGGGTCAGCGGGGCAAGCCGAGGACTCGTTGGGCGATGACGTTGAGCTGGATTTCCACGGTTCCGCCGCCGAACAGCACGGCGGGCAGGCCGAGGTGGTCGAGGACGTGCCCGCCCTCCGCGCTCGCCGAGCCGGGGCCGAGCAGGGCGATCACCTCGCGCGAGCCCTCCTGCTGGGCGAGCGCGCTGAACACCTTCTGCACGCTGACCTCGGCGCCCAGGACCGTTCCGGCGAGCCGGGCCAGCACACCGCGGAGGCCGAGCGTCGCGAGCGTGAGTTCCCGCGACGCGCACCGGCCGAGCGCGGCCAGCGCGTCGGGATCGTCCGGACGGTCGCGGAGCAGCTGGCGGATCCGGTCGGATGAACCGTGCGCGAGGGTCGCGCCCATGTTGTGCCGCTCGTTGGCGAGCGTGGTCGTCGCGAGCCGCCAGCCGCGGTCCGGTTCGCCGACCAGGTCGCGGTCCGGGACGAACACGTCGTCCAGGAAGACCTCGTTGAACTCCGCGCGTCCGGTGGCCTGCCTGATCGGGCGGACGGTGACGCCTTCCGCGGCCAGATCGACGAGGAAGTACGAAATCCCCCGGTGCCGCGGCGCGTCCGGGTCGGTACGGGCGAGGCAGACGCCCCAATGCGCTTCGTGGGCCAGCGACGTCCAGACCTTCTGGCCGGAGATCCGCCAGCCACCGTCCACTTTGGCCGCCCGGGTGGTGAGCGAGGCGAGGTCGGAACCCGCGCCGGGTTCGCTGAACAGCTGGCACCAGCGGATTTCCCCGCGCAGCGTCGGCATGACGAACCGCTCGCGCTGCTCCGGGGAGCCGTGGACGAGCAGAGTCGGCAGCACCCATTCGCCGATCACCGTGGTGGGCTGTGGAATGCCGCGGCGCTCGAACTCCTCGGCGATGACGGCTTGTTCGAGCGGTCCGGCGTCCAGGCCGTACGGTTTCGGGTAGTGCGGGGCGGCGAGACCGGCGTCGGCGAGCACCTGGACGGACGGCTCGGTCTGGTCGAGAACGGACGCGATCTGGCGGCGCAGTTCGAGGCAGTCTTCGGGGCTGGCGTGGGTCAGGTCGCGGGTCGTGGTCCGGGCGCGTTCGCCGAGAGTGCGGGCGGCTGATCGGCCGAGGGAGCCGGACAGCGCGACGGCGCGTCGCCAGTACAGGTGCGCGTCGTGTTCCCAGGTGAAGCCGATCGCGCCGAGCAGGCGTACGCAGCTGACGGACGCGTCCACTGCAGCCGGGAGCGCGGCGTGCCTAGCCTGCGCAGCCGCAAGTGCTTGCTGCGTAACGGAATGCTGCTCGGCGCGAGCCGCGTCCCAAGCGGCGGCCGTCGCGATCTCGCGGTGCAGGAGGATGCCCGCCGCTTGATGCTGGACGGCTTGGAACGAGCCGATCGGACGACCGAACTGGACGCGGGTTCGGACGTGGTCGACGGCGCAGTCCAAGGTCCAGCCGCACAGTCCGGCTGCCTCCGCCGCCGCGGGGACCGCGAGGGCCAGCTCCGCCCGTTCCGGGTCGATCTCAACGACGTTGTCCTGAGATACCAGGAAGTTCTCCAGTTTGAGCCGAGCCGCGGATCTGGTCAGATCAACGGCCTCGGCTGGGATCAGCTGGCCAGGCTCTGGTCGCAGCACGAACCAGATCTCTTGTGCGCGGACGACCGCGAGCTCCGCGTCCGCGAGCCCGAGCGCCGGACAACTCGTGCCGTTGACCTGCCAACCGTCGGCGGTGCTGGTCGCAGTGAGGCCTTCTAGTACGACAGCCCCGGTCGCACCAGCGGCGAACGCGGCCAGCGCTTCCGTCCGTTCGGCAGCAGCGAGGACGGCGCTGGCCATGACAGTCGGCAGGAACGGCCCGGGCACCAGGTGCCGGCCGAACTGCTCGGCGACCACGGCGAGTTCGAGCAGCCCGCCGCCTTGGCCGCCGACGGATTCCGGCAGGTGCAGCGAGTGCCAGCCTTGTCCGGTCAGGGCTTTCCAGAGGTCCGGCCGCCCGGGTTCGGCGCGCGTCTCGGCGATCGGCGCGTGCCGGGCGGCCCATCCGGCGGCAGACGCGGCCAGGTCGCGGTGTTCCTCGGACAGGGCGATGGGCATAGGTCAGATCCGTTCGACGAGCACGCAGCTGGTGGCGGCCGCGGCGCAGATCGCGATCATCGCGAGGCTGGCGTCGCGGCGTTCGAGTTCCTCGACGGCCGTCGCGAGCAGGCGGATGCCGGTCGCTCCCGCCGGATGGCCGAGCGCGATCGCGCCGCCGAGCACGTTGAGCTTGTCCTCGGGGACGCCGTGCACCTGCGCGAACGACAGCGGTACGGCCGCGAATGCTTCGTTGACCTCGAAAAGATCGATGTCGCCGATCGTGAGACCGGTGCGGTCGAGAAGCTTCTGCGCGGCGGCGACCGGCCCGTCCAGGAGGTATTCGAGGTCGCCGCCGATGACGCACTGCGCGAGAAGCCGCGCCCGCGGGCGAAGCCCAAGTTCCTCGGCGCGGCTGCGGGACAGGAACAGCGCGGCACTCGCGCCGTCGGAGACCTGGGACGAGGTGCCCGCGGTGTGCAGCCCGTCGGGGACGGTGGCGCGGAGCCCGGCGAGCGCTTCCGCCGAGGTTTCGCGGAGGCCCTGGTCGCGCGTGATCGGCTGACCGTCCGGCACTTCCAGCGGGAGTACCTGGCGGTCGAAAAGCCCAGCGTCCCAAGCCTTTCGCGCGTTGTGCTGGGAGCGGAGGCCGAACGCGTCGAGGTCCGCCCGGGTCAGCCCGCGCTTCCGGGCGATGCGGTCCGCGGCGGTGTACTGGTCGGGAGTTTCCAGGGACCAGTCGGCGGGCCGCGGCGTGCCCGCGCCGGTCCCCTGCTTCGGGGTGAGCGGCACGCGGGACATCAACTCGACGCCGCACGCGACGCCCGCGTCGGCCGTTCCGTTCGCGATCTGGCCGGTGAGCAGGAAGGACGCCTGCATCGAGGTGCTGCACTGGGCGTCGATCGTGGTGGCCCCGGTCGCGGCCGGGAGCCCGGCGTACAGCCAGGCGGTGCGGACGACGTGGCCGTACTGCTCGCCCAGCGGCGTGACACAACCGCCGATCACCTGGTCCACCGCACCCGGCTCGAGCCCCGCGCGGTCTAGAACGCCGCACTGGACCCGACTGAGCAACTGGACGGCGTGCAGCGCGGAAACCCAGCCGTCGCGCTTGCCGAACGGCGTGCGCACCGCGTCGACGAGGACTGGCGTGGTGTCTTTCAAGCCCGGATCTCCTTGTCGCGGAAGGCGGGACCGGCCCCGGGAATCGAGCAAGCGTTTGGTTGGAGGTTAGCTCTGGAGCGGTGAGCGGGACAAGCACAGGTACTGGTGAGCGGGAGTGGCCTGGCCGGGTGCGCCACCCGTCAGCACCCGCTCCTGAACGAGCCAAGCCCGACCGGCTCGCGTCAGCCCGCTCGAGCCCGCGCCACTCCACTCGCCAGCGGACACGATCTGCCCAGCCTGCGCTGCGGCTCCCCCGTCTCGCTCCGCCGATGCCACTCACCGGGAACGATCACCTGCCGAGCCCGCGCCCACGGCACCACGTCGGCATCCCCACCCCGCCACTGCCCGCCGCCGATGCCACTCACCGGGAGCGATCACCCGCCGACGCCCGCCTCGGCACCACGTCGGCATCCCCACCCCGCCACTGCCCGCCGCCGATGCCACTCACCGGGAGCGATCACCCGCCGACGCCCGCCTCGGCACCACGTCGGCATCCCCACCCCGCCACTGCCCGCCGCCGATGCCACTCACCGGGAGCGATCACCCGCCGACGCCCGCCTCGGCACCACGTCGGCATCCCCACCCCGCCACTACCCGCCTCCGATGCCACTCACCGGGAGCAGCCACCCGCCGATTCCCCGCCCCTCGGCACCATGACGTCATCCCTTCCCCGCATTGGAGGCCCTGTGTCCCACCCCAGCACCAGCTTGTCCGGCCGCACCGCCATCGTCACCGGGGCTGGAGCGGGGCTCGGCCGGGCCGAAGCGCTCGCGCTCGCCGCGCAGGGGGCGAACGTCGTCGTCAACGATGTGAGCGCGGCCGGGGACGAGGTCGTCGCCGAGATCGAGGCGCGTGGCGGGCGGGCGTTGGCCGTCCGGGGCGACATCGGTGGCTGGCAGTACGCCGAGGACCTCGTCACCGCGGCGACCGAGCACTTCGGGTCGCTCGACATCGTCGTCAACAACGCAGGCATCACCCGCGACGCGATGCTCTTCAACCTCAATGAAAAGGACTGGGACGACGTCATCCGCGTCCACCTCAAGGGGCACGCGGCTCTCTCGCGCGCGGCGGCGCGTCATTGGCGGCAGGTCAGCAAGACCACTGGCGAGCCCACCTACGCACGGCTGATCAACACGGCGTCGGAGGCCTTCCTCCTCGGCGGCGCGGGGCAGCCGAACTACGCGGCGGCCAAGGCTGGGATCGCGGCGCTGACCTTGTCCTGCGCGCGCGGGTTGAGCCGCTACGGCGTCCGCGCGAATGCGATCTGCCCGCGCGCCCGGACGGCGATGACCGACGGGATCTTCGCCGCCGGGCGCAGTGCGGGCGGGCTGGACATCCTCGCGCCGGAGCGGGTCGCGGCGTTCGTCGCGTACCTCGCAGCCCCGGCGGCGGATGCGGTGAACGGGCAGGTGTTCGTCGTGTACGGGGACATGGTCGCGCTGCTCGCCCCGCCGACCGTCGAGCAGCGGTTCGTGTCCGGGCAGGGGGCGTTCGACCCGGCGGAGCTGGAGCGGACGATCACGCCGTACTTCGCGGAGCGCGACCCGGGGAAAACGTTTGCGGCCAGCGACATCGCGGGGCTCGACGACACGGAGACGACCAGCCCCTCGTGAGCGGCAACGCCGGTTAGAACCGGCAACGCCGCTCACGACGTCACCGCACGGCGGCGGTCATCTCCTCCAGCATCGGCCGGACGTCCAGGCGGCGGTAGCCGAGCAGTTCCGTCTCGCGGGCGTCCGGTTCGTACGCGATCGTCGCGCCGCGGCCGGGCACCAGGACCCGGTCGGGCAGGAACGGGTGCTCCTCGTCGCGTTCCTCCAGGGTCCGCCCCGAACCGGAGACGTCGAAGATCAGCTGGAAGTAGTCCCGGAAGCTGAGGTTTTCGTCGCCCACCAGGTACGCCGCACCGGATTCCCCGCGCAGCAGCGCGCCCTCGACCGCTTCGGCCAGGCTCCGCACGGACAGGTAGTTCGTCCCGCCGACCGGCGCGAAGTCCGGCACCTTCCCGGCCAGCTCGCCGTCGGCCCAGGCCAGCATTTTCGCGAACTGCCGCGTCGACCGGCCGGGTGCCATGCCGACGATCGACGGCGGGTTCAGCGTGCACACCGCGAACCCGTCCCCGGCAAGGGCGCGCGCTCCTTCGTCGGCGAGGCGGCGCGCGTCGACGTACGGGTTCGTTTCCGCGAGATCCGGCCGCACCTGGTGGTAGTAGCTACCGATCTGGACGAAACGTCCGACACCGGCCCGTTTCGCGCGCGCCGCGATCGCGGTGACGCCGTCGATTTGGTACGTCCGCCAAAACTCCTCGTCGCCCCAGCCGGTGACGTGCCGGATGTCCTGTCCGGCGGCGAAAACGACGGCGTCGAACGGAGCCAGCGCGGCCTCGTCGAAACCGTCGTGGGCGTAGTCGCCGAGCAGCACCGGCAGGCCCGCCACCAGCGAATCGGCGTCGGGTTCGTGGCGTCCGGCGACCGTGACGGCATGCCCGGCACCGCTCAAGTGCACGGCGGTGTTCGCGCCGATCATGCCGGTGCCGCCGATGACCAAGACCTTCATGCGCATTCCTCTATCCGAAGTGGACCCGTCCGCCGTCGACCACCGGGCCGCGTTCCGACGTGATCCGAAGCCCGCCGTCGGACCAGCCTTCGACCTGCAATTCCTCGCCGGGGAACACCGGCGCGGCGAACCGGCCTTCCAGTAACGTCAGGTCCGCCGGATGCGCGCCGACCTGCCGGGCGGCGACCAGCGCGCCCGCGCCGAGGGTGGCCAAGCCGTGCAGAATCGGCCGGGGCTGGCCGATTCCGGCCGCTGCCGCGGGGTCGACGTGGATGTGGTGCCGGTCCCCGAGCAAGCGGTAGAGCAGGGCTTGATTGTCCGCAGTGGACAGTGGCGCGGTCCAATCCGGACTGTCCAAGGCGGGCGGACGACCGGGTCCGCGTTCGCCGCCGAACCCGCCGATGCCGGGGCAGAACAACGACCACGTCGCGACGAAGTAGTCCGATTCGACGGCCACTTCATAGACCGCCGCACTGCCTTTGTCCCACACCTCCGGGACCCGGGCCCGCAGGGAAACCTCGCCCGCAGGCGGCAATGGCTTCAAGACCTGGAGCCGTTGCGAACCGTGCACCGCGTTGCCGACCTCGAACGCACCGGCCGAGCCGAGGACGTCCGGGGCCCATTGGGCCAGCGTCAGCGCGAACGGCGACAGCACCCGCAACCGGTCCTCGAACACCAAGTCGAGTTCGTCCGGCCGGGCGCCGATGGCGAGCGCGTAGAGGATCGGGTCGCGGTCGGTGTAGGCGATGGTGCGTTCGCCGAGGACCCGGCCCTTCCACTCCGCGGGGCTGTTCACTGCGCCCCGTAAACCGGTTCGGGCGCGGGCGCTTCCTTCAGCAGCTCGCGCACGGCCGGGCCGACCTCGTCCGCGGTCCAGCGACGGTCCAACTCGCGGGACGGACCGTGGCTCCAGCCGTTCTCCACGCAGATCCGCCCGCCCTCGACCTCGATCACGCGGCCGGTGACGTCCGCGGCCTCCTCGCTGGCGAGCCACGCGACGATCGGCGACACGTTGCCCGGGTGCATCGCGTCGAACCCGTCGTCCGGCGCGGCCATCTGCGCCGCGAACGGGCCCTCGGTCATCCGGGTGCGCGCGGCCGGGGCCAGCGCGTTCACCGTAATGCCGTACCGGCCGAGTTCCGCGGCCCCGACCAGCGTCAACGCGGCGATCCCGGCCTTGGCGGCACTGTAGCTGCCCTGGCCGACGCTGCCCTGCAGACCCGCGCCGGAGGTGGTGTTGATGATCCGCGCCGCCCGCGTACGCCCGGCTTTCGCCTCCGCGCGCCAGTAACCCGCGGCGTGGTGCATCAACGCGAAGTGTCCCTTCAGGTGCACCGCGACGACCGCGTCCCACTCCTGCTCGCTGGTGGTCACGATCATCCGGTCGCGCACGAAGCCCGCGTTGTTCACCACGATGTCCAGCCCGCCGAACGCGTCGACCGCCTGCTGCACCAACGCTTCCGTCGCCGTGAAGTTCGCGACGTCGGCACCGTTGGCCACTGCCTCGCCGCCCAGCGCGCGGATCGCCTCGACCACTTCGCCGGCCGGACCGTCGGACGCGCCTTCGCCCGCGCCCGACGTGCCGAGGTCGTTCACCACGACGCTCGCGCCCTGGCGGGCAAGCTCCAGCGCGTGCTCGCGCCCGAGCCCGCGGCCCGCCCCGGTCACGATCGCGACCCGGCCTTGCAACATCCCGCTCACATCATCTCCGTTTCGTCGGCCGGCAGGCGAGGCGGTTCCCCGTAAACCAAGCAAGTGTTAGGCTACCAAGCAATCGCTAGGTTAGGAACGCACGTGACGATTTCCACGCAGCTCCACGACAACGGCACCTTCGTGGTCACCATGGACTACCCGCCGGTGAACGCCCTGCCGGTCGCCGGATGGTTCCGCCTCGCCGAAACGGTCCGGGAGGCGGGCGAGGACCCGGCGGTGCACGTCGTCCTGCTCAGGGCCGAGGGACGCGGCTTCAACGCGGGCGTCGACATCAAGGAAATGCAGCGCACCACCGGATTCGACGCCCTCGTCGGCGCGAACCGCGGCTGTTACCTGGCATTCAAGGCGATCTACGAATGCGCCGTCCCGGTGGTCGCCGCGGTGAACGGCTTCTGCCTCGGCGGCGGGGTCGGACTGGTCGGCAACTGCGACACGATCATCGCCGCCGACGACGCGTACTTCGGCGTCCCCGAGGTCGACCGAGGCGCACTGGGCGCGGCGACGCACCTCGCCCGCCTGGTCCCCCAGCACCTGATGCGCACGCTGTACTTCACGAGCCGCACCATCGCGGCGAAAGACCTGGTCCAGCACGGCTCGGTATTGGAAACCGTGCCCGCCGCCGACCTGCACGACGCCGCGCTCGCGCTGGCCGGCGAGGTAGCCGCGAAGGACCCGCGCGTCATCCGGGCCGCGAAAGCCGCGCTGAACGGCATCGACCCGATCGACGTCAACCGCAGCTACCGTTACGAACAGGGCTACACCTTCGAACTCAACCTCATCGGAGCCGCCGACGAACACCGCGACGCTTTCGTCGCCACCGGCCGCCCGACGAACGACTGACCTCTCGAGGAGACCCGTGCCTCTCCGCACCCCGCTCACCGAGCTCACCGGCGTGACCCACCCGATCGTGCAAACTGGCATGGGCTGGGTAGCCGGCCCGCGCCTGGTCTCCGCGACAGCCAACGCCGGCGCACTGGGCATCCTCGCCTCCGCGACGATGACCTACGACGAGCTCGACCACGCCATCAAGGAAGTCAAGCAACGCACGGACAAGCCCTTCGGAGTGAACCTCCGCGCCGACGCGGGCGACGCCGCCGAACGCGCCGAGTTGCTGATACAGCACGGCGTCAAGGTGGCATCTTTCGCCCTGGCGCCCAAAAAAGACCTGATCGCCCGGCTGAAGGACCACGGCCTGGTCGTCATGCCCACCGTCGGCGCCGCCCGGCATGCCGAAAAGGTCGCCTCGTGGGGTGCCGACCTGGTGATGATGCAAGGCGGCGAAGGCGGCGGCCACACCGGTCCTACGGCCACCACCCTGCTGCTGCCATCCGTACTGGACGCAGTTGATATCCCAGTAGTCGCCGCCGGAGGCTTCTTCGACGGCCGCGGACTCGCCGCTGCTTTGTCCTACGGCGCAGCAGGAATCGGCATGGGCACGCGATTTCTGCTAACCAGCGACAGTGCAGTGCCGGACGAGATCAAACGCACCTACCTGGGCTTCGGCCTGGACGGCACCGTCGTCACCACCAAGGCCGACGGCATGCCGCACCGTCTGTTGCGCACCCCGTTCATCGAGGGCCTCACGAGGGAAGGCTTCGTGCAACGCATGGCGCGAACTCTGCGCCGTACCAAGGATTTCAAACGCCTGAGCGGACAGTCCTGGCCTTCCCTGATCAGCGACGGCCTCCGCATGAAACGCGGCAGCGACCGCTCGTGGACGCAAACGATGCTGGCCGCGAACACCCCCATGCTGCTCAAAGCAGGCTTGGTCGAAGGCGATACCAAGGCCGGGATGCTGGCGGCCGGGCAGGTAGTCGGAGTGATCGAGGATCTGCCGAGCTGCGCGGAACTGGTGACTCGAATCGTCGACACCGCACAGGAACGGTTGAAAGCCACCGCTGCGCTGGCGGACTAGATCGGAACCGGCTGTCTTGTCCCCGGATCTGCTCCAGGTTTAGGTTCGGAGCCATGACGGAGACTCCCAGGCTGCCCGGCTTGACCTTGGCGGACGCCGACCGGCTGGTGGCGTCCGCGCTCGAGGTCGCGGCTGAACGCGGCTTCCCGCCGCTGGCGGTGGCGGTCCTCGACGTGGGCGGGTCGGTGATCTCGCTGCGCCGGGCCGACGGCGCGATGCCGATGACCAGCCGGATCGCGGTGGCGAAGGCGCGCACCGCGTTGCTGACGCTGCGGCCCTCGGGCAAGCTCGAGCTGCCGGGCGCGATCGTCGACAGCATCCAGCATCTTCACGGCGGCGACTACGTTCCGTTCGCCGGAGGCATCCTGATCACCGCTGACGGGGTGGTTCTCGGCGCGGCCGGAGCTTCCGGCGGGCACGCGAAAGAGGACGAAGAGGCCGTCCAAACCGCTGCGGACCGGTGGCTCGTGAGCGGCAATCCCGGTTAGCGCCGGCCTTGCCGCTCACGACACCCGGCTCACAACCGCTCAAGCACGGTCACGTTCGCCTGCCCGCCGCCCTCGCACATCACCTGCAGGCCGTACCGCCCGCCACTCCGCTCCAGCTCGTGCAGCAAAGTAGTCATCAACCGCGCCCCGGTCGCCCCGATCGGGTGTCCCAGCGCGATCCCGCCGCCATTCACGTTGACCTTCTCGTGCGGCACGCCGATCTCCTGCATCCAAGCCAAAACCACCGGCGCGAAAGCTTCATTGCACTCGAACAGATCGATGTCCCCCACCGACATCCCGGTCTTCTCCAACGCCCGCTGAGTAGCCGGAATCGGCGCGGTCAACATCCACACCGGATCCGCCCCGTACACGCTGATGTGATGCACCCGAGCCCGCGGCGTCAACCCGTGCTCCGCTACCGCCCGCTCGGAAGCGATCAGCAACGCCCCCGCCCCGTCACTGATCTGCGACGCCACCGCAGCCGTAATCGGACTGCCTTCCTCCAACGGCTTGAGACCGGCCATCTTCTCCAGCGTCGTATCCCGCCGAGGACCTTCATCCACCGAAAACTCGCCGACCGGCGCGATCTCCCGCGAGAACCGACCGGAATCGATAGCGGCCGAGGCCCGGCGATGGCTCTCCAGAGCGAACTCCTCCAGCGACCGCCGGGAAAGCCCCCACTTCTCCGCGATCATCCGAGCCGAACGGAACTGCGACACTTCCTGGTCCCCGTACCGGGCCTGCCACCCAGGCGACTCCGCAAAGGGCGTGCTGAACCCGAACTGCTGCCCCACCACCATCGCCGAAGAAATCGGAATCGCAGACATATTCTGCACTCCCCCGGCAACGATCAGATCCGCAGTCCCCGACATCACCCCCTGCGCCGCGAAATGCACCGCCTGCTGACTGGATCCGCACTGCCGATCGATAGTCACCCCAGGCACATGCTCCGGCAGCCCCGCCACCAGCCACGCGGTCCGAGCCACATCTCCGGCCTGCGACCCGATCGTGTCGCAACAGCCGAACACGACATCGTCCACCGCACCAGGGTCGATCCCGGTCCGCTCCACCAGCGCACGGATCGCCTGCGCCCCCAAATCCGCGGAATGCATCTCCGCGAGCGAACCGCCGCGCCGCCCGACCGGAGTGCGAACCGCGTCCACCACATATGCCTCAGGCACGAATCCTCCAGAATCAGGGATGCTGACTGCTCACCGAGACGACTTCACCGGTGAGGTAAGACGAATAAGCACTAGCGAGGAACACCATCACATTGGCGACTTCCCAAGGTTCCGCAGCCCGCCCGAACGCCTCGCGCCCCTTCAGTTCGGTCAGCAATTCAGCAGTGGTGACCTTCTCCAGGAACGGATGCATCGCGAGACTGGGCGACACCGCGTTGACCCGGATCCCCGACGAAGCCAGATCCATCGCCGCCGACCGTGTCAACGCCATCACCCCGGCCTTGGCCGCCGCGTAATGCGCCTGCCCCTCCTGCGCCCGCCAGCCGATCACCGACGCGTTGTTCACGATCACCCCGCGGCAACCGCGAGCGATCATCCGCCGGGAAGCCGCCCGAATACACCGGAAAGTCCCGGTCAGCGTCACGTCGAGCACCAACGACCACTGCTCGTCCGTCATCTCGGTGATCGAAGCCGTACCGCCGAGACCGGCGTTGTTCACCATGACCTCGACCCCGCCGAACGGCTCGGCCGCGTCCAGCAAAGCGGCGACCTGCTCCTCCTTGGTCACGTCGCACACCACCGACGCGACCTGCTCGGCGCCGAACTCCGCACCCAGCTTGGCAGCCGCCTCCGCGAGCCGCCGCTCATGGGTATCGCCGATCACGACCGCCCGGGCGCCTTCCTCCAGGCACCGCCGGGCAACCGCCGCCCCGATGCCCGCGCCCGCCGCGGCAGTCACGACGACCACGCGCTCGGCAAGCAACCCGTGCCCCGGCACGTAATCAGGCGCGGGCTGTTCCGGTTTAACGCTCACGGTCGCGACTCCCTAGGCAGGCCGAGCACCCGCTCGGCAATGATATTGCGCTGGATTTCGTCCGAACCGCCGTAAATGGTGTCGGCCCGGCTGAACAAGAAAAGCGTCTGCTGAGCATCAAGCTCGTAAGCACCGGCGGCAGTCAACGCGGAACCCCCGCGGACCTCCATCGCCAGTTCGCCCAGCTCCCGATGCCACCGAGCCCACAACAGCTTCGACACCGAAGCCTCCGGCCCCTGGGATCCAGCCTCGTACGCACTCAACGTCCGCAACGCGTGCACCCGCAGCACCTCGAGGCCGACCTCGGCCCGCGCCAGCCGATCCCGCACCACCGGATCGTCATAACGCCCGTTCGCCCGCGCGGCAGCGACAACGCCAGCCAATTCCCGGGCGAACCCGACCTGCTGCCCGATCGTCGACACCCCGCGCTCGAACCCGAGCGTCGCCATCGCGACCCGCCACCCGTCCCCGGGCGCGCCGACGACCAGCGACTCTTCGGTCCGGGCCCCGTCGAAGAACACCTCGTTGAACTCGCTGGTCCCGGTCAGCTGCCGGATCGGCCGGACCTCGACCCCGGGCTGGTCCATCGGCACCAGCAAGTACGACAGCCCGGCGTGCCGCCGAGACCCCGGCTCGGTCCGCACCACCGCGAAACACCACTGCGCGTGCTGAGCGAGCGACGTCCAGATCTTCTGCCCGTCGATCACCCACTCGCCGCCCTTCAGCCGGGCCCGCGTCCGCACCCCGGCCAGATCAGACCCGGCGTCCGGCTCGGAATAGCCCTGGCACCACAGCTCGGTGACCCCGGCGATCCCCGGCAAGAACCGCTGCCGCTGCTCGTCCGTGCCGTGCGCGATCAACGTCGGCCCGAGCAGTTCCTCGCCGAGGTGGTTGACCCGCGCCGGCGCGTTCGACCGCGCGTACTCCTCGTGGAAGATCACCTGCTGCAGCAGGCTCAGCCCGCGCCCGCCGTACTGGACCGGCCAGCCGAGGCAGGTCCAGCCGTGCGCCGCCAGATGCTGGTTCCACGCCTGCCGTTCCTCCGGCGCTTCGTGCTCGCGCCCGGACCCGCCGAGGCCCTTCAGCGCGGCGAACTCGCCCGCGAGGTGGTCGCCGAGCCACTCGCGCACCTCGGCGCGGAACTGCTCGTCCTCGGGGGTGTAGCGAAGATCCACCCGTCCTCCTGGTCCGCCGGTGCCGGTCCCGCCACGCTACCAAACCAAGCACTTGTTTGGTAGCATCGCCGCCGAACCGAGAAGGAGTGATGCGCGTTGAGCGGAACCGAAGAAAGCACCGACGAGCAGGTCGTGACGTACGAGGTGCGCGGTCCGGTCGCGGTCGTCACGCTGAACCGGCCGCAGTACCGCAACGCCCAGAACTCGAAGATGACCTACGCGCTCGACGCCGCCTTCACCAAGGCGGTGGACGATCCGGACGTCAAGGCGATCGTGCTGGCGGGCAACGGCAAGCACTTCTGCGCCGGGCACGACATCGGCACCCCTGGCCGCGACATCGACCAGAGCTTCGAGCGCAAAGCGGTCATCTGGTGGGATCACACCGACCGGGCGGGCGTCGATTCCCGGTTCGCCCGCGAGTCGGAGGTCTACCTCGGCATGTGCCGGCGGTGGCGGGAGATCCCGAAGCCGGTGATCGCGATGGTGCAGGGCGCGTGCATCGCGGGCGGCCTGATGCTCGCGTGGTCGTGCGACTTCATCGTGGCCTCCGACGACGCGTTCTTCTCCGATCCGGTGGTGCGGATGGGCATCCCGGGCGTCGAGTACTTCGCGCACCCGTGGGTGATGAACCCGCGCGCGGCGAAGGAGTTCCTCTACACCGGCGACCGGTTCGGGGCCGACCGTGCGCAGGCGCTCGGCATGGTCAACCACGTCGTGCCGCGCGCCGAGCTGGAAGAGGCGACGTTCGCCATCGCCGAGCGCATCGCGCAGATGCCGCAACTGGGGCTCGCACTGACGAAGAAGGCCGTCAACCAGGCCGAAGACCTGATGGGCATGCGGTCCGGAATAGACTCGGTGTTCGGCCTGCACCACGCCGCGCACGCGCACAACGCCGAGCTGGACACCGATTCGCTCGCCGGGCTCGACGCGCGTTCCATGGCGAAGGCCAACAAGAAGGCCGCGGGAGAGTCATGAGCCCGGAATTCACCGCCGCGGAAGAGGAATTCCGCGCGGAAGCCCGTTCCTGGCTGGCGGAGAACAGCCCGGGCCCGCTGCCGTCGATGGACACCGAGGACGGCGCCCGCGCGCACCGCGAGTGGGAAGCGAAACTCGCCGAGGGCCGGTGGTCCGTGGTCACCTGGCCGGCCGAGTACGGCGGCCGCGATGCGACGTTGACCGAATGGGTGCTGTTCGAGGAAGAGTACTACCTCAGCGGCGCGCCGACCCGGATCGCGCAGAACGGCATCTCGCTGCTGGCCCCGATCATCTTCGAGCACGGCACCGACGACCAGCGCCGGCGGCACCTTCCGCGCACCGCGAACGGCACCCGGATCTGGGCGCAGGCCTGGTCCGAGCCGGAGGCGGGCAGTGACCTCGCCGGGATCCGCAGCACCGCCGTCCGCGATGACGACCGCGGCGGCTGGGTCCTGGGCGGTCAGAAGATCTGGAGCTCCCGCGCCCCGTTCGCGGACTGGGGTTTCGGCCTGTTCCGCTCCGATCCGGAAGCCGAACGGCACCGCGGGCTCACCTACTTCCTGTTCCCGCTCGATTCGGACGGCGTCACCGTCCGGCCGATCGCCCAGCTCGACGGCGACTGCGGGTTCGCCGAGATCTTCTTCGACGACGTCTTCGTGCCTGATCAGGACGTCCTCGGCGGGGTCGGCGACGGCTGGCGCGTCGCGATGAGCACGGCCGGCAACGAACGCGGCCTGTCGCTGCGGTCGCCGGGCCGGTTCCTCGCGGCGGCGGACCGGCTGCTGGACCTCTGGGCCGAGCGCGGAGCCGAAGCGCCGCACCTGCGCGACCGCGTGGCCGACGCGTGGATCAAGGCCGAGGCCTACCGGCTCTACACCTGGGACACCGTCGACCACGTGCAGCACGGCGGCGACGTCGGCGCGGCGGGCAGCGTCAACAAGCTCTTCTGGACCGGGCTCGACCTCGGCATCCAGGAAACCGCGCTGGACCTGCTCGGCGCGGGCCAGGAGGTGCGCGGACGGTGGACGGAGGACTACCTGTTCGCCCTCGGCGGCCCGATCTACGCCGGCACCAACGAAATCCAGCGCAACATCGTCGCGGAACGGCTGCTCGGCCTCCCCCGCGGCGACCGCAGGAAGGCACAAGCATGAAGTTCCGGCTGTCCGCCGAACAGCGCGCGTTCGCCGAAGCGCTGGACGCCCTGCTGGGCGCGGCCGACGTCCCCGGCGTCAACCGGTCCTGGGCGGCCGACCGGCCGGAATCCGGGCTGCTGCTGTGGAAACAGCTCGCCGAACTGGGCGTGACCGCGCTCGGCGTGCCCGAGGAACACGGCGGCGTCGGCGGGACTCCGGTCGATCTCGTCGTCGCTTTCGAACGACTCGGATACCACGGCGTGCCGGGTCCGGTGATCGAGTCGATCGCCGCCGCGCCCGCGCTGCTCACCGACGCTTCGCTGCTGTCCGCGCTGGCTTCCGGCGACGCGGTGGTGACCTTCGCGAGCGCGCCGGACACTCCGTACGCGCTGGATGCCAACGTCGCGACGGACGTCTTCGTGGTCGGCGATTCGCTGGCTCGGGCGGAAATCGGCCGCTCGCTGCAGTCGGTCGATCCCTCCCGGCATCTGTTCGAGGTGACCGCCGGTGCCGACGTTCAGCCGCTTTCCCCGGAAACCCGCGCACAGGCGCTCGATCTCGCCAGCCTCGCCTGCGCCGCGGAGCTGCTGGGCTGCGGCGAACGGATGCTGGCCGACACCGTCGCCTACCTCGGTCAGCGCCGTCAGTTCGGCCGCGTGATCGGCGAGTACCAAGCACTCAAGCACGCCGCCGCCGACGTCCGCGTGGCGCTCGACTTCGCCCGTCCGCTGGTGCTCGGCGCGGCCCGCGAACCCAGCGCCCGGGCGATCTCGGCCGCGAAGGTCGCCACGTCGGACGCGGCGCAGCTCGCCGCGCGCACCGGACTGCAGTTGCACGGCGCGATCGGCTACACGCTCGAGTGCGACCTGAGCCTGTGGCTGTTGCGGGTCCGGGCGCTCGTGGGCTGCTGGGGCACGCCTGCCGTGCACCGCGCGCGGGTGCTGGAGAGCCTGATGAGGGGCCGCTGATGCACTTCGCGCTGACCGACGAGCAGCGGGAACTCGCCGCCGCCGTCCGCGGGCTGGTCACCCGGCGGGCCGCGAAGACCGATCTGCGGGCGGCGATCGACTCGCCGTCCGGGTACGACGCCGAATTGTGGACCGCGTTGTGCGAGCAGATCGGCGTCGCGGCTCTGGCCATTCCCGAGGAGTACGGCGGGGCCGGGTTCAGCCTCTTCGAGACACATGTCGTGCTGGAGGAACTGGGCGCGAGCCTGACCCCGTCGCCGCTGCTGGGCTCGGGAGTGCTTGCCGCACAAGCATTGCTGGCCGCGGACGCGCCGGAACTGCTTCCCGGGATCGCGGCGGGCGAGGTCGTCGCGCTGGCCTGGGCGGACCGCGCCGGACGGCATCGGACCGATGGCTCGGACGTGGTCGCGTCCTCGGGCGTGCTGAACGGCACCGCGACGTTGGTGCTGGACGGCACACAGGCATCTCACCTACTCGTGGTTGCCATGGCAGACGGACGCCCCGCGCTGTTCCAAGCCTCCGCGACGCCTGAATCGACCCCGGCGGTGGACCAGACGCTCAGGTTCGCCAAGGTGGAGTTCCGCGACACCCCGGCGACCCTGCTCGCCGCCGACTTCGCCGAAGCGCTCCCCCGGCTGCACGCCATCGCCGCGATCGCTTGCACCGCACTGCAGGTCGGCGGTGCACAGTCCTGTTTGGACCGAACCGTCGCGCATCTCAAGGAACGCGAACAGTTCGGCCGACCGCTCGGTTCGTTCCAGGCGTTGAAGCACCGGGTCGCGGACATGCTGGTGCAGGTCGAAACCGCGCGCTCGATCTCGTGGGCGGCCGGATTCGCGGCCAGCAACGGCGACGACGTCGTCCAGCAGGCGGCATACGCGAAATCGTGGTGCAGCGAAGCTTTCACCGCGGTCGCCTCGGAAACCGTCCAGCTGCACGGCGGGATCGCGATCACCTGGGAACACGATGCCCAGCTGTATTTCAAACGGGCGCACGCGCTGGCGCAGCTCTTCGGCGACGCCCGCGAGCACCGCGCCCGGCTCCGGAGCGACGCATGATCCACCACGTCGGAATCACCGTGCACGACCTCGCCGCGTCGACCGAGTTCTACCGCGACCTGCTGCGCGGCAGCGTCGAAGGACCGTTCGAGCGCAGCGGTCCGCGGATCGACGAGGTCACCGGATACCCGGGAGTGATCGTGCGCCAGAGCTTCGTGTCGACCGGCGACGGCGACACGGTGGTCGAGCTGCTGCAGTACGAAAACGGGTCGCCGAAGCGGATCGACCCGGACCACGGGCAAGCAGGCGCCGCGCACGTCGCGATCACCGTCGCCGACCTGGACGCGACGCTGGAACGGCTGCGCGGACGCGGGGTCGCCGCGATCTCGGAGCCGATCGTCACGAGCCACCCGATGGCGGGCTGCCGCGCGGTGTACGTGCTCGATCCGGACCGGGTCCGCGTCGAACTGGTCCAACTGCCCGCCTGAGCTAGACGAACACACTGGAGGAACGAATGGGCGGCAAGTCCATGACCCTGGACGGCGTCACCGAGTACGTCCGGTCCGGGATGACCGTCGGGATCGGCGGCTGGGGGTCGCGGCGCAAGCCGATGGCGATGGTGCGCGAACTGCTGCGCAGCGACGTCGAAGACCTCACGCTGGTCACCTTCGGCGGGCCCGAGGTCGGGCTGCTGTGCGCGGCGGGCAAGGTGCGCCGGGTGATCTACGGGTTCGTCTCGCTCGACACGATCCCGCTCGACCCGCATTTCCGCGCCGCGCGCGAGGGCGGCCGGGTCGAGACGACCGAGTACGACGAGGGCATGTTCGTCGCGGCGCTCCGGGCGGGCGCGAACCGGCTGTCATTCCTGCCGACGCGGGCTGGGCTGGAGAGCGACGTGCTGCTGATGAACCCGGAGCTGAAGACGGTCGCATCGCCCTATGACGACGACGTCTACATCGCGGTGCCCGCGGTGCGCCCGGACGTGTCGCTGCTGCACCTCAACCGCAGCGACACCCTCGGCAACGGCCAGTTCCTCGGCCCGGACCCGTACTTCGACGACCTGTTCGCGATGGCGTCGGACAAAACGCTGCTGAGCGTCGAGAAGATCGTGGACACCGAGGACCTCACCGCCACCGAGCGGTCGACTTCGCTGCTGATCAGCCGGATGTTCGTGAACGGCGTGATCGAAGCCCCCAACGGCGCGCACTTCACCTCGTGCGACCCGGATTACGGCCGCGACGAGGCGTTCCAGCGGCATTACGCCCAGTCGGCGCAGGACGAGGTCTCGTGGAAGCAGTTCCGCGAAACCTTCCTGACCGGCGACGAGGCCAGCTACCACGAAGCAGTGCGCGCCTTCCACCGCGCGACCGAGAAGGAGTCCGCATGAGTGCCCCCGCAACCCGCGCCGAGGTCTGCATCGCCGCGTGCTCCGACGCGTGGCGCGGCTCCGGCGAGGTGCTGGCCCACGCGGTCGGCACGGTCCCGGCGGTCAGCGCGCGGCTGGCCCGGCTGACCCATTCCCCCGAACTGGTGTTGTCCGACGGCGAATGCCACTTCATGGCCGACCCGCCGCCGCTGGGCAAGACCGCCGCGGCGGGCGGGACCGTCGAAGGCTGGGCCCCGTTCGGGCGGATCTTCGACATCCTCAACACCGGGCGGCGGCATTCGATGATGGGCGCGAGCCAGATCGACCGGTTCGGCAACCAGAACATCTCGCTGATCGGCGACTGGCGGAAGCCGAAACGCCAGCTCATCGGCATGCGCGGCGCGCCGGGGAACACGGTCAACCACCGCACCGACTACTGGGTGAGCCGGCATTCGAGCCGGGTGTTCGTGGACCGGGTGGACGTGGTGTCCGGGGTCGGCAACGACCGGGCCCGCGCGCACGCGTCGACGGCGTTGCGGTTCCACGACCTCGGCGTCGTGGTGACCGACCTGGCGGTGCTCGACTACGACGAGGACGGCCGGCTGAAGGTGCGCTCGCTGCACCCGGGCGTCACCGAAGACGAGGTGCGCGCGAACACCGGTTTCGAGCTGGACTTCAGCGGCGCGGGCGTGTCGCGGGTGCCGGACGAGCACGAGCTGGACCTGATCCGCACCGTGCTCGACCCGAAGAACGCCCGGGACCGGGAGGTCAAGGAGTCCCGGTCCTGAACCGCTCAGCCGGCGAGCAGACCGCCGTACAGCATCGCGAGGTACTGCTCCGCCACGACGTCGTGGCGGAGCTTTCCGCGCGGGTTGTACCAGCGGACCGACGACCAGACGGTGTCCCGGATGAACCGGTACACGAGGCTCACCTCGAGGTCGGCGCGGAATTCGCCGGTCTCGCGGCCCGCCTGGAGCACGCCGAGCCACAGTTTTTCGATCTTCAGCGACGTCTTCCCGACGAATTCGAAATCGGCGAGGCTGCCGACGACGGCCGATTCGTTCTGGTAGAGCGCCACCGCGAACGGCCGCTCGTGAATCGTCGCGAAGGCGGTGTACACCAGCGCGTCGAACTGCTCGCGCGGCGTGCCGTCCTTCCCGGCGATCTCGGTGAACGCGGCCAGCAGGTCGTCCATGAACTCCTTGAGGATCTCGCGGAGCATGTCCTCCTTGGACGCGAAATGGTGGTACAGGCTCCCGGAAAGAATGCCCGCCTCGTCGGCGATGTCGCGGACGGTGGTCTGGGAATAGCCCCGGGTCGCGAAGAGCTGAGCGGCGATGCCCAGCAGCTCGCCGCGCCGGGTGCCGCCGTTCTTGACCGGGGCCCGGCCGGTTCGCGGAGTCATCGCATGGATCCCTTCCTGCCCGCTGCTTTCCCCTATGCTACCGAACAAGCACTTGTTCAGTGAGGAGACCCGCGTGTCGACACCTCGCACGATGCCCGCCCTGCTCGACGAAGCCGCCCGCCGCCACGGCGGCGCCCCGGCTGTGGTCGACGGTACGACACAGCTGTCCTGGACCGCATTGCGGGAGCGAGTGCGGGTGGTTTCCCGCGCACTGGCCGCGGTCGGCGTCCGGTCCGGCGACCGGGTCGCGGTGTGGTCGCCGAACCGGGTGGAGTTCATCCTGACGTTCCTGGGCGCGCAGTGCCTCGGCGCGGCGCTGGTGCCGATCAACACCCGGTACCGCGGCGAGGAAGCCCGGGTGGTGCTGGAACGGTCCGGTGCGTCAGTGCTGGTGCTGTGCAACGGATTCCTCGGCAACGACTATCTCGGGATGCTCACTGAAGCCGCTTCCCGTTCGGGCGGCTCCGGTGCGGTGCCTGGACTTCCGCAGCTGCACACCGTGATCGACCTCGGATCGGACGGCGTCGCGTTGCCGTGGAAGGAATTCCTCGCCAGGGCGGAGGCGGTGCCTGCCGTCGACGAATCCGTGGTGACGCCTTCGACGGTGGCGGACATTCTCTATACCTCGGGCACCACCGGCGTCCCGAAGGGCGTGATGAGCACGCACGCCCAGACGATCGGCGTCGCGGATGTCTGGGCGAAGGGCGCGTCGCTCACTCCCGCCGACAACTACGCGATCGTGAACCCGTTCTTTCACTCCTTCGGCTACAAGGCCGGCGTGGTCGCGGCGATCACCGCTGGCACGACCATCTACCCGGTGCTGACCTTCGACCCGGTCGCGTTGATGGAGCTAGTCCAGCGAGTTGGCATCTCAGTGCTGCCCGGTGCGCCGACCATCTTCACCACGCTGATCAACCACCCGCGCCGCACCGAATTCGACCTGTCGTCCCTGCGCTTCGCGATCGCCGGCGCGGCTTCGGTGCCGGAGAACCTGTTCTCGGACATGCTGGAAATCCTCGGTTTCGAGCAGGTCGCGCAGGCGTACGGACTCACCGAATGCGTGGTGGCGACCCAGTCGAGGCCGAACGAGGACCCTCGCCACGTCGCCCACACGACCGGCCCGGCGGTACCCGGCCTGGAGATCCGCGCGGTCGACAGCGAGGGCAGGGACGTGCCGGTCGGCGCGGACGGCGAAATCCTCATCCGCGGCGAGTTCGTGATGCTCGGCTACTTCGACGACCCGGACGCGACCGCCGCGGCGATCGACGCCGACGGCTGGCTGCACACCGGCGACGTCGGACAGCTGGACGAACACGGCTGCGTCAAGATCACCGGACGGCTCAAGGACATGTTCACTGTGGGCGGGTTCAACGTGTACCCGGCCGAGGTGGAAAACGTGCTGAGCACCCACCCGGACGTCGTGGAAGCCGCGGTGATCGGCGTGGACGACGCCCGGATGGGCTCGGTGGGGCGCGCTTACGTGACGCTGTGGGCGGGAGTCGAGCTGGATGCGGAGGGGCTGCGCGAGTACTGCCGGGAACGGCTGGCGAACTTCAAGGTGCCACGCGAGTTCGTGGCGATCGCGGAGCTGCCGCGGAACGCGAGCGGGAAGATCGTGAAGCGGGAACTGGCCTGACGGTCGCGGCTCACCGGGAACTCAGCGGAGCGGGCTCCGACGTAGTGGCCCGGAAAGTCCGCCCCAGTTCCGGCCCCCGGCCGACGTAGTGGCGAAACACGTAAAACAACGGCTCCCAAGCCGCCACGCGAATGTGCCGGAGATCCGGTTCCGCGAGCGCCGGATGGACGTGCACCCGCAGCACCTCGGCCTCGACGATGCCGAGGCCAGGGTCGCCGGGATGCCGCACGGCCGTCACCCGGCATTCGACCTGGAGCGGGCATTCCGCGGCCCGGTCGACCGCGACGAGGTCGGCGGGGACCGGGGTGAGGCGGGCGGCGCCGAATTTGTCGCGTTCGGTCCGGAACTGGCCTGCCTTGTGTTCCGGCACCACGGGAGCGCCGGTCAGCCCGGCCAAGCGTTCGACGGCGGGCCACAGTTCGGCGCTCGGGTAGTTCAGCACGCAGTCCGGCCGCTCGCGCAGGTTGGCGAAGGTGTGGCCGGTGCTGCCGAAGCCGAGCACGGCGGTGCGGCCGAGCACCCAGGCCGACGACATCGGGGCCAGGTTGGTCGTCCCGTCGGCATTCGCACTGGACAGCAGCACGACGGGCGTGCCGGGGTAGAGCACCGGCGGGTCGATCACGACGGAATCCATGACCGCATCCTGGCGGCGGGACGGTTCGGCGGGCACCGAACCGTCCCGCGCGATCAGGCGAGCCGCTCCAGCACCATCGCCATGCCCTGGCCGCCCGCCGCGCACATCGTCTCCAGGCCGAAGGTCGCGTCCCTCGCCTGGAGGCCGTGCAGCAGCGTCGTCGCCATCCGCGCGCCCGTTGAGCCGAACGGGTGCCCCAGGGCGATCGCCCCGCCGTGCACGTTGACGCGGTCGAGGTCCAGGCCCAGCTGGTCCACGCACGGCAGCACCTGCGCGGCGAAGGCTTCGTTCATCTCGACCAGGTCAACGTCCTCAACGGACAGTCCGGCCCGGCCCAACGCCTGCTGGCTCGCCTCGACCGGACCCAGCCCCATGATCTCCGGGCTCAACGCCGACACCCCGGTGGCGACGATCCGCGCCAGCGGCTGGATCCCCAGCTCGCGCGCCCGGACGTCGCTCATCACCACGAGCGCGGCCGCTCCGTCGTTGAGCGGGCAGCAGTTCGCCGCGGTAACCGTCCCGTCTGGACGGAACACCGGCTTCAGTTGAGATACCTTCTCCAGCGTCACGCCCGCGCGCGGACCGTCGTCTGTGGACACCACAGTGCCGTCCGGCAAGGTCACCGGCGTGATGTCCTTCTGCCAGAACTCCCCCGCCGCCTCGGCGAGATTCTGGCTGCGCACCGCGAAGGCGTCTTGGTCCTCCCGCGACACTCCACAATGGTCAGCGACGTTCTCCGCGGTCTCGCCCATCGCGATGTAGACGTCCGGCAGCGCACCGTCTTTCCGCGGGTCTGTCCATTGCAGACCACCGGCGGCCCGCTTCTCCGTCACAGCCATCGCGTCGGCGTAAAGCGGGTTCTTCGTGTCCGGCATGCCGTCGGCTTTCCCTTGGGAGAACCGCGAAACGCACTCGACGCCCGCCGACACGAACACGTCGCCCTCGCCGGCGCGGATCGCGTGCATCGCCATCCGCGTGGTCTGCAGCGAGGACGCGCAATAGCGATGCACAGTCGTGCCGGGCACCGCGTCGAGGCCGAGTCGCAACGCGACCATCCGGCCGAGGTTGTACGCCTGTTCTCCGGCCGGTTGCGCGCAGCCGAGCATCAGGTCGTCGATCCGGCCGGCCTCCGGGACCGCGGCCAGCGCGGCTTCGACCATCTGCGCGGCGAGGTCGTCCGGCCGCAGGTCCTTGAGCGAGCCCTTGTACACCCGCCCGATCGGCGAGCGGGCGGCGGAGACGATCACAGCTTCGGGCACAGCGAGGTCCTCCTCAGGCGTTCGGGGTGTGCTGGAGGAAGGCGGGCCATTCGCCGCCTCCGTCCACATTGAGCACCGCTCCGCTGACATGGCTCGCGAGCGGCGACGCGAGCAGCAAACAGGCTTGGCCGACCTCGGCCGGCGACGCGAACTGTCCGCGCGGGATCGTCCGGGCGACCGCGTCGCGCTGCGCCGGATCGCCGTAGTGGTCCTCGGAACCCGGCGTCTCGACCAATCCGCAGCTGACCGCGTTGACCCGCACCTGCGGAGCCCACTCGACCGCCAAGCTGGTCGTGAGACTTTCCAGCGCCGCCTTCGCCGCGCCGTACACCGCGGTGCCCGGGCTGGGCCGCCGCGCCGAAATCGACGTGATGTTCACCGCCGACGCCCCGGGCGTCTCGCGCAGGATCGGATGCGCCGCCTGGAGGACGTACGCCGCGGACAGGAAGTTGAGCTCGTTGATCTTGCGGTGAAACCGCGGCGACGCCTCGGCGAACTGCGCGAACGGCGCGCCGCCCGCGTTGTTGACCACGACGTCGAGCCGTCCGTGCCGCTCGCCGATCTCCTCCAGCCACTGCCGGACCTGCTCCGGCTCCCGAACGTCGACCTGCGTGAACCGCGGCTTGCGGCCGTCCGCCTCGCGCAGCTGCCCGGGCTCCGTGCGTCCGCAGATCTCGACCTTGGCGCCCGCTTCGAGGAACGTCGCCACGATGCCGTCGCCGACTCCGCGCGCTCCGCCGGTGACGAGGACGACGCGATCGGTCAGGTCGAAGCTGACTGGCATGCTGCTCCTTCTCGCCGGGAGCGCTCAGCTTACCAAACAAATGCTAGGTTGAGGACGAGGAGGTTTTCCATGCCACAGGAAGCAATCCGGCGAGTCAGCATCGTCACCGGGGGCGCGCTGGGGATCGGCGGGGCGACCAGCCGCCGCCTCGCCGCGCGCGGGGACCTGGTCGTGCTGAACGACATCGACGCCCCCGCCGCTGCCGCCGCGCGCGCCGAGATCGAGGAAGCCGGCGGCGCGTGCGAAACGGTCATCGGCGACATCGTGGCGGACCAGGTGGTCGAGGCCGTCACCGCCGCGGCCCTGCGCCTGGGCGACGGACGGATCGACGTCCTGGTCAACAATGTCGGCGATTTCCGCCCCGCTTCCCGGGATTTCCTGCACAGCACGCCGGAGCAGTGGGCGCGCTTGCATGAACTGAACCTGCTGCACGTCTTCAAGCTCACGCACCAGGTGCTGCCGCACATGATCTCGCAGGGCTCCGGCGTGATCGTGAACAATTCGACGGTGGAAGCGTTTCGCGGCATCCCCGGGCACGCGGTGTATTCCGCTTACAACGCCGGGGTTTCAGCGTTCACGAAGAGCCTGGCCGTCGAGGTCGGGCGGCATGGCGTGCGGGTGAACGCGATCGCGCCGGATCTCGCGGACAGCCAGCAGACTCCCGCCGCCGCAATGCTGCGCGACAACGACCCGGCGGCGATCGAAACCTGGGTGCCGCTGGGCCGGTTCGGGCACGTGGACGAGTACGCGAAGGTGATCGAGTTCCTGACGACGGACGCGGCTTCCTACGTAACCGGCCACACGATCCCGGTGGACGGCGGGACGCTCGCGGCGTCGGGATGGTATTTGCGGACGAACCGGAAGGGGTTCACGAACTTTCCACGGGAAACGTGAGGCGGTGAGGCGGTCCGGCTCCCTTCGGCTCACGCCACCCACGGCCCCGTCCTCGCCTCACTGCTGCCCGTCCTCGGCCCGTCACAGCCCCGCCTTCACCTCACCACGGCCCGTCCTCCCCCACTACAGCCCCGTCTTCACTCCCCCACAGCCCGTCCTCACCCCGCCACAGCCCCGCCTTCGCCCCGTCACAGGCCGTCCTCACCCCGCCACAGCCCTGCCCTGACCGCACCACGGATTCGTCCCTCGCCCCGCGTCGGCCCTGCCGTCGCGCCGCCAGGCCCCGTCTTGGCCGCATCGCGACTCCGCCCGCCCACCAACACTCGCCGAGCCCGCGCACCACCACGGCCCCTCCCACGAGCCGCCAACCCCCGCCCGGCCCACGCGCAGCCGACCAGCCGGGCGGCAACCCGAACGGTGCCTCGTGAGTGTTCATACCGGTTAGAACCGGTATGAACACTCACGAACCGCTCAGCCCACGTACCCCGCAGGCTGTCCCCAGTCCGCGCCCCGCGTCGTAGTCCGGTCCACCAGCACGCATCGCGTCCCGGTGAAGTTCGTCGGCATGCACTTGTTGCAGTGGATGCACAACGACGGCGTCTCCGGCTCCGCCGCGATGCGGTTCACCAGATCCGGCTCGCGCAGCAACGCCCGCCCCATCGCGACGTACTGGAACCCTTCCCGCATCGCCAAATCCATCGCCGCGCGGTCGGTGATCCCGCCGAGCAGCACCATCGGCAGCTTCACCGCGGCTCGGATCTGCCGAGCGTCCTCGAGCAGAAACGCGTCCCGGTAAGGATATTCGCGAATGAAATGCTTCCCGACCGCCTGCACGCCCAGTTTCAGCGGCTGCGGCATCACCGCCGCGAACTCGCGAACCGGCGCGTCCCCTTTGAACAGATACATCGGGTTGAGCAGCGACGATCCGGCGGTCATTTCGAGCGCGTCGCAGGTGCCGTCGGCTTCGAGCCACTGCGTCACCGGGATCGCCTCGTCGAGCCAGAAGCCGCCGGGGGCACCGTCGTCCATGTTCATTTTCACGATCACCGCGATCCGGTCGCCGACGGCGTCGCGCACCGCACGCATCGTGTCGCGCGCGAGCCGGGCGCGGTTTTCCAGCGAACCGCCGTATTCGTCGGTGCGGTGGTTGAGTTTCGGGCTCAGGAAGGAACTGATCAGGTAGTTATGTCCTAAGTGGACCTCGATGGCGTCGAAGCCGCACTCGATGGCGCGCAGGGCCGCGTCGGCGTGGGCGCGTTTGACGCGTTCGATGCCCGCGTGGTCGATTTCCTGGGCGAAACTGAGCGTCGTCTTGTGGAAGTACCGGCTCGGCGCGAGCGCGGGCAGCCCGTTCCCCTTCGGATTCGCGACCGGCCCGCCGTGCCCGATCTGCGCCGAGACCGCCGCGCCCTCGGCGTGCACCGCGTCGGTGAGCACGCGCAGTCCAGGGAGGGATTCGTCGGTCCAGTAAATCTGATGCCGGTCGGTGCGGCCTTCCTTGGCGACCGCGCAGTAGGCGACCGTCGTCATCCCGACGCCGCCCTTCGCGTAGCCGACGTGGAAATCGACCAGATCCCGGGTGACCCGGCCGTGATGGCTGAGCCCCTCGTAGGTCGCCGCCTTGACAACGCGATTGCGCAACTGCACCGGCCCGAGCCGGGCAGGAGCCAGCGGATCGGGCGGGGTGGGGGTCGTGGAAGTCACCCTGCCACGGTAGGAAACGGAGGGTGCGGCCCGCTCCCACGATCTCGGTGACCGGGAGAGCGGCGGGCTCTTGAGTGCGGTAACGCCGCGGCCGGGCCCGGCGACTTCTCTTCATGCCTCACCAGAGGAGAAACCGCCCATGACCGATTTCAAGCCGCGTCCCCGCTATCACCCCGACGCGTTCACCGGCCCCGTCGCGATCGCCGAGCGGCTCAAGGAAGCGTCCGAAACGGACGGGCCGACGGACTACGCGAACCGGATCAACCTGGAGATCCTGGGCCAGCTCGCGGCGATCCGACGGCACGCGCTGGTCATCGCCACCATTGTCGTGCTGTGGGCGATCCTGACCTCGATCGGGATCATCGTCATCACGGCGCAGCTGCTGAGTAGTGCGTCGCCCGCACACCGCTACTGAGGGACCGGCCAGGGAGCCGCTTCCTCCAGCTGCGCCGCCAACGACAACAACACCCCCTCCTGCCCCAGGTCCGCCGCGAACTGCACCCCCAACGGCAGTCCGTCATCATCCCTCCCGAGCGGGAGTGAGATAGCAGGCATCCCGGTCACGTTGAAAACGCTAGTCCACGCCGAAAACCCGGCCGCGTGCTCATAGATCGACGCGGGATCCGTCGTGTCCAGCAAGCCCAGCGGCGGAGTCGGAAGCGGCAGGGTCGGCGTGAGCAGCACGTCATAGGAGGTGAAGACCTGCCCGACCTCCCACCCGATCTCCTGGGCCCGCCGCAGGGCGCGGTGGAGTTGGTTGGCGGTCAGGCCCCGGTAGTGGTCCAGCAGCAGCTCAGTGAACGGCTCGACATCGCCCGGCCGGAGTTCGCGGCCCAGGGTGGCCAGCCGGTCTTCGACGATCACTACCAGGTCCGCGCCCATCAGCACTCCGCCGGTCGTACGGACGTCCGGGAAATCGAACGGGGCCACGGTTTCCTCGACGTGATGGCCTAGTTCCTCGCACAGTTTCGCCGTCTGCTGCACGGCGGCCAGGCACGCCGGATGCGGGTCGACGCCGGTTCGGGCTTGGGTGGCGAGGCCGATGCGGAGGCGGCCGGGAGCGCGGCGGGTCGCGTCGAGGAAGGTGCCGGGACACGTCGGGGCGGCGAAGGCTTCACCTGGAAGTGGTCCGGCGATCGCGTCCAGCAGGGCGGCGCTGTCACGGACAGTCGTGGTCACCGCGTGGGCGACGGAGACCGGGGCGGCGAGGGTGCCGGAGTCGGGGGCGCCGGTGGTGCGGCCGCGGCTCGGTTTCAGGCCGACCAAACCGCACATGGCTGACGGGATCCGGATCGAGCCGCCGCCGTCGGTTGCGTGGGCGGCGGGGACCAGGCCCGCGGCGACGGCGGCTGCGGAACCGCCGCTGGAGCCGCCGGGTGAGCGGGACGGGTCGTGCGGGTTGCGGGTGGGGCCGTGCAGTTGCGGTTCGGTGCTGGCGTTGAGGCCGAACTCCGGGGTGTTGGCGGTGCCGAGGATGACCAGACCGGCGCGTTTGTAGCGGCGGATCAGTTCGCTGTCCACTGTGGACACAGCGGAGGCGAAGAGCGCACTGCCCTGGGTCGCGGGGAGACCGGCGATTTCGGTGCCGAGGTCCTTGACCAGGAACGGGACTCCGGTGAGCGGGCCGTCCGGGAGACCGGCGTCGATTTCCGCGAGCGCGGCTTCGAAGCGGCGGCCGACGACGGCGTTGAACTGCGGATTCGCCTCCTCGATGCGGGCGATCGCCTGCTCGGCGGCTTCCCGGGCGGACAGGTCGCCGCGGCGGATGGCGGCGGCGGTGTCGAGGGCTGAAAGGGTGGACACAGCGAGGTCTCCTCAGTAAGGGCTCAGCCGAAGAAGGCTTGGCCGCCGTCGAGCGGCACGGTGGCTCCGGTCAGGTAGCGCAGATCGGAACTGACCAGCGCGACGACGGCGCGGCCGATGTCCTCCTCGCATTCCCCGATCCGGCCCATCGGAATGGTCGCGACGAATTCGGCGGCCTCTTCGGGATTGTGCTCGGTCCACCATTTCAACCCGGGCGACAACGCGTGCGGCGCGATCGCGTTGACCCGGATCCCGTCGCGCGCCCACTCCACCGCGGCAGTGCGCGACAGCGAGCGCAAGGCTTGTTTCGCTGCGGCGTAAGCACCGTAGGTGGTGGGATCCCAACGCACCATCGCTGATGTGACCAGGTTGACGATCGAACCGTCACCGGTCGCCTTCAAATGCGGGTGCGCAGCTTTCATGAACGCGAAAGCGGCGAACGGGCCGGTCTCGAAACCGCGCGCGAAATCCTCGTCGCTCATTTTCAGCAATGGACCGAAGGCACCGGAGTACGCATTGTTGACCAGAATGTCCAGCCGGCCGAACCGCGCAACAACCTCGTCGACAACGCCGGGAATAGCCGCAGTATCCGCGACATCGCACTCGAACGGCTCCGCGGAAGCTCCCCGCTCACGCACGAGGCGACAGGTCTCGTCGAGTTTGCCGCGCGTACGCCCGAGAACCGCGACCGACGCCCCCTCCCCTGCCAGCGCCAGCGCGATTCCTTGCCCGACGCCTTGTCCGGCACCCGTCACCAGGGCCACCCGGCCCGCGAGCGTGTTCATCGGCCTCCTTCGTCTGGGGCAACCGGTCGCGCGACGTGTTTCGCCACGAAAATGCCGTCGGCGGAAACGCAAACCTGGCCGTCGGCGAGAATTTCGCCGGTGGTGTGGATCCGGCGGCCCTCGCTGGATTGCTGCCGCGCGCGAATCGTCAGTTCCTCGAACAACGGGGTCGTCCGGTGGTAGCGGACGCTGAGCGTGCCGGTCATCCCGTCCGGCCCGGGCCCCCAGCTGTTGGCGACGCCGAGCGCGTGATCCAGCAGCAGCGCGGAAATCCCGCCGTGCACGCAGCCCGGCGGACCCTGATAAGGCAGGCCGAGCGTCACGGTTCCGGTGACCGAGCCGTCCGGCAAACCGTGCAGGTGCAGCGGCGGCGCGAGCGCGTTTTCCGGGCCGGTGACGGGATCGTGACGCGGTCGCCCGGCCCACATTCCGACGAACCGGTCCTGCCGCTCCGGCGCGTGTTCTTCGAGCTGGTCGGCGATCCGGTCGAGTTCGCGGGCGATCTCGGTCATCGGCGCGGCGCTGTCCGCACCCGCGTGCAGGAGCGCGCTGACCACCCGGCGGGCCGCCGCGACGGCAGCGTCGATTCCGTCGTCGTTCGGGACGGGCGACAACGGGACGTTCTCGGCGTAAGTCGTCATCAGTAGTGCGCCGCCGGGCGGAGGGTCGCCTCGGCGCCGCCGTCGACGTAGACGACCTGGCCGGTGATGTGCGTGGTCGCGGCGTCGGCGAAGTACGCGAGGACGCGCGCGACGTCTTCCGCAGCTGCGTAACCATGCAACGGCATCGGGACTGCTTTGTCCATCACGGCTTTCATCTGCGGGTCGGCGAAAAGCCCATCGGTCATCGGCGTCCGGACCACGCCGGGCGCGACCACGTTGACTGCGATTCCCGCGTCGGCCCAGCCTGCCGAAACCGACGTCCGGCGCGCCCATTGCGCGATCGCGGACTTCGAGGACGGGTAAAGCTGGAGCGCGCGATTCTCCGCGATCGCCGCGCGGGCGGCGGTCAACGCGGCTTGCTCGTCGCCGCGCAGGCAGGCGTCGACCACAGCGGGGTCGTACGGCTGGGTCCCGGAGATCGAGCCGACCAGGACGACCCGCGGCGCCTCGGATTTCGCGAGCAGCGGCTGCAGGGCTTCGATGAACTCGGTGCTGCCGAAGTAGTTCACCGTGACCATGGCTTCGCCGGGGTTCGACGTGCCGGCGCAGGTGACCACGGCGTCGACCTGCCCGGTGCGCTTGCCGACCTCCTCGGCGGCAGCGGCGCGGCCGTGCGGGGTCGAGAGGTCCGCGTCCACGTCGCTGCCCGCGAGGTCGACGCCGAGGACCTGGTCGCCGCGTTCGGCGAGGAGACCGCTGAGCGCCGCCCCGATCCCCGAACTCGCTCCGGTGACGACGACGGTGCGCGGCATGAGGGCCTCCTGAGGTGGGGTTCCGGGAACAGCCCCGACGCTACGAGGACTCAGCCCGGCGCGGCGATCCCATCCCGGTCACCGGGAGAACCCGGCCCGCCCAGCCCCGCCAGCAGCAACCGGCAAGCCAGCACCGTGTCCGCTTCCGCTTCCTCGGCGGTGATGTGCCCGTTCAGCTGGGACGTCAGCACGCCGTACCAGGTCTGCTCGATCAGCCGGACCAGACGGCGGTCGTGCTCGCTCGCCTCGGCCACCCCGGCGACGCGCAGGATCAGGTCGGCGAACTCGACCGTCGCGGCCATGTTCGGCGACTCCCCCGCGACGGTCGCGTTGTTCGACTGCAGCATCGCCTGTGCGAGCCGCGGCCGTTCCAGCAGACGGCGGGCGGCGTCGACCAGCACGCGCGCGACCGCCTCGGCCGGTTCCTGGCCGGGCTCGACCGGGACGCTGTTGCGGTCCAGCTGCTCGACCTGGCTGTGCAGCAGCGCGGTGAACAGGACCGTCTTGGACGGGAAGTACCGGTAGAGCGTGGCGATGGCGACGCCGGCGTCGCGGGCGACGTCGAGCATCTGGATCCGGTCGAGGCCGTGCTCGGCGCCGTGGTCCGCGGCCGCTCGCAGGATGCGGCGGTAGCGCTCCTGCTGCGCGGGCGAACTCGGCGTGGCCGGCGCCCGGTTTTCGGCGACTCTCGGCACCGCGACTCCTCCGCTCGTGATCAGGCCATTCTCGCGCACGATCCTCCCACCGGGTGCCGCCGCTACCGGTGAGTGGGATGACCGCGCCCCGGCGCGCCGCGGATGCGGTTGGCTCGCCGGGTCGCGACGACTTGGAGGACTCATGGCTTTCGACGACCAGTTCGACGTGGTGGTGGTCGGGTCCGGCGCGGGCGCGCTGACCGGCGCGTACCTCGCTGCCCGGGCCGGGTTGCGCACTGCGGTGGTCGAGGCCGCGGACCGGCTCGGCGGGACCTCGGCGTACTCCGGCGCGGCCTGCTGGCTGCCCGGCACGCAGGTCCAGGAGCGGTTCGGGGTCGCGGATTCCACCGCCGCCG
This sequence comes from Amycolatopsis sp. CFH S0740, assembly GCF_004522315.1. Taxonomy (NCBI): domain Bacteria; kingdom Bacillati; phylum Actinomycetota; class Actinomycetes; order Pseudonocardiales; family Pseudonocardiaceae; genus Amycolatopsis; species Amycolatopsis sp. CFH S0740. The sequence continues at coordinate 77,421 of NZ_SDLS01000032.1, forward strand.
CGCGCGAGTACCTGCGCGCGCTGCTCGGCGAGGACCGGACCGGGCGGCAGGAGGCGTTCCTGGCGAAGGCGCCGGAGCTGGTCGCGACGCTGGAGGCGGATCCGGCGCTCGAGTTCGAATGGCGGGCGTTCCCGGACTACTTCGACCGGCCCGGCCGGGTCCCCGGCGGACGCTCGTTCGTCCCGGTCGACCTGCCGCTGTCCGAGCTGGGCGAACGGGCCGAGCTGGTGCGTCCGCCGGTCGACCGCGACCGCGCCGGCCGCGGGCACCGCGACGCCCCGTTGGACGGCGGCCGCGCGCTGATCGGCCGGCTGCTGCTGGCCTTCGACGCGACCGGCAACGGCACTGTCTTCACCGGTACGCCGGTCGACGAGCTGGTGGTCGAGAACGGGCGGGTCGTCGGCGTCGGCCCGCGGCGGATCGGGGCGACCTACGGCGTGCTCATCGGCGCCGGCGGGTTCGAGCGAAACGCGGACCTGCGGGAACAGTCCGGCGTGCCCGGCTCGGCGGCGTGGTCGATGGCACCCGCGGAAACGAACCGCGGCCAGGTCCTGGCGGCGGCGATCGCACTGGGCGCGGCCGTCGACCTGATGGACGAGGGCTGGTGGTGCCCGGGAATCGCGATGCCGGACGGCGGCGCGTCGTTCACGCTCGGATTCCGCGGCGGACTCGTCGTCGACCGCGACGGGCGGCGCTACGCGAACGAATCGCTGCCATACGACCAGATGGGTCGTGAGATGGCAGCGGACCCGGCGCGACGGGTCCCGTCGCACATCGTGTTCGACAGCCGCGAGGGCGGTCGGCTGCCCGCGATCGCGTTGCCCGGCGGACGGCCGGACGACCACCTGGCGGCCGGCACCTGGGTGGAAGCGGACACGCTCGCGGAGCTGGCGAAGCTGATCGACGCGCCCGAGTTGCCCGAGACCGTTGCCCGGTTCAATTCTTTCGCCGAAGCCGGGCACGACGCGGATTTCGGCCGTGGCGAGGACGAATACGCACGGCACTTCGCGAATCCGGTGCTGGTCCCGGTGGATCGCCCGCCGTTCCGCGCCGCCCGGCTGGTGCTGTCGGACTTGGGCACGAAGGGCGGCCTGGTGACCGATCCGGACGCCCGGGTGCTGCGCGAGGACGGTTCGGCGGTGGAAGGCCTTTACGCGGTCGGGAATTCAGCGGCTTCCATGACCGGCGGTTACTACCCGGGGCCGGGTATTCCGTTGGGCACCGCGATGGCTTTCGCTGCCCGGGCGGTCGACGATCTGGTGGCACGGGCCTGAAGCTGAGCCGGAGCCGGAATTTTTGAGGAACGATCGTTCTTGACTGATCGTTCCTCAAAAGGCTACCGTCAGGACATGGGCAGGCGAAGGGCATTCGACGAGGACGAGGTGGTGCGCGCCGCCGTGGGGTTGTTCGGCGGCCGCGCGTACGACGGCGTGTCCGTCGACGACCTCGTCACGCACCTCGGCGTGCACCGCAACAGCTTGTACAAGACGTTCGGCAGCAAGCGCGGCCTCTATCTGGCCGCGCTGCGCCGCCATCTCGCCGACGACGTCCGTCCCCTGGCCGAAGCGCTCGCCGCGGCGCCGGACGCCGCGACGGCGCTCCGGCTCGTCGCGTCGGCTGACCTCGGCCTGCTGCTGCTCGCGGCGGTCGAACGGGCGCCGGCCGACGAGGAGGCGGCTGCCGAGGTCGCCGAGGCGCTGGCCACGCTCGACCAGGCGATCGCCGACGCGCTCGGCATTTCCACCGCACTGGCCGCCGCCCTCACGTCCGCCGCACTGGGCCTCCGCTTGCGCGGCGACCCCGGCGACCCGGGCACCGCGCTGGCCCAACTGCTCGATCCCCTTAACTGACAAGGAAAAGACATGGCATTGGTCACCATCGACGGCGGCAACCTCGTCGTCGTGATCGAAGGTCTCGACAAGCTGTGGGCCTTCAAGAGCAGCCTGACCATCCCGCTGGCCAACGTCCGCGGCGCGACCGCGGACCCCGGCATCGCCGCCGACCCCAAAGGGATCCGCGCGCCCGGAGCCCACGTGCCCGGCGTGATCACGGCGGGCACGTTCCACCTCGACGGCGAAAAGGTTTTCTGGGACGTCAAGGATCCGGCGAAGGCCGTCGTGCTCGAACTCGCCGACGAGCGCTACGCCCGCCTCGTCCTCCAAGTCGACGACCCGCGCGCGACCGTCGCACTGGTCGAGAAGGCGCTGCGCTGATGCTCTCCCACCTCGCAGCAGTCGCACTGACCATGGCCGCCCCCGTCGCGGCGGCGCCCGATCTCGTGCCCGCTGCCGACCGCGAAATCGTCTTCACCGTCGAGGGGACGCCGACGTACGGCACCCTGCACGTTCCCGCGCACCGGGCCGGCCAACGTTTGCGCGCCGCGCTCCTGCTGCCCGGCAGCGGCCCCACCGATCGCGACGGCAACCAGCCGCGCATGTCCCCGAACACCCTGACGCAGGTAGCTAACGCGCTCGACCGCGACCGGGTCGTCACGCTGCGGTTCGACAAGTACGGAACCGGCGCCACCGGGCTCGGCGCCTACCGCGACCATCCCGAAACACTCGACTATCCGGCGTTCGTCCGTCAGGCGAAAGCCGCCTACGAGACGTTGCGCGAACAGCCGGAGACAGCACCGCACGCGCTGACTGTCGTCGGGCACAGCGAAGGCGCGATGACCGCGCTGCTGCTCGGCGGCTCAGTCCGTCCCCGTCCGGCCGGCCTGGTGCTGCTGCAACCCCAAGCCATCCGCTTGCTGGACCTGGTCGCGCTCCAGCTGCACGCCCAGATCGCCGAGGCGGCCCGCCACGGCCAGCTCGACCCCGAGCAGCAGCGGACTGTCGACGCGGCGATCGACGCCGCCGTCACCGCCCTGCGCGAACACCGGCCGGTCGACGCCACCGGCCTGCCGCCCGCCGTCGCGCAGCTGTTCCAGGGCTTCCAAGGGCAGAACGGCCGCTTCGTGGACAGCGACGACGCCGTCTACCCGCCTGCCACCGCCGCGGCGCTGCGGCCGGGGACCAGGGTACTGCTTACCTGTGGCACGAATGACGCGCAAGTTCCTTGCGCTACAACGGATGCGCTGACCGTCGCCCTGCGCCGCGCGCACGTCGGCGGACCGGGCCGGGTGCGGCTGCCCGGAGTGGACCACCTGCTGCACGACGCCGGCCATCCGGATACGCCCGCGCCTGCTGTGCTCGACGCCCTGCATCGGTTTGCGGGGCGCTGAGGGGTCGTGAGTGGCGATCGCAGTGCTAACCGGGATCGCCACTACACCCACCCTCACTTCAGCGGAGTGAACGCCGCCAACTGCTCCGACCCGGACCAGTCGTGCCCCCAATAACTGTCCCGCGTGATCTCCTCCGCCGTATAAAACCGTTCGTCCACCAGCATTCCCTCGGTCCCGTACTCCAAATCCCACCCGCCGGGCGCCCGGACGTAGAACGACACCATCTTGTCGTTCGTGTGCCGCCCCAGCGTCGAGGACACCGAGAATCCGCGTTTGCCGACCTCGTCCAGGGCTCGGCCGACCGCGTCGAGGGAGTCGACTTCGACCATCAGGTGCACCAGGCCGGGCGGTTCGCCGTGCGGGGCCGGGCAGATCGCCAGGCTGTGGTGGCGCTGGTTGACGCCCATGAACCGCACCCGGCGGGGTTTCTGGTCCGGGGCCGCGCCGCCCATCGCGACCGCGCCGCGCGGGAGGAAGCCGAGCACCTCGGTGTAGAACGTCTCGATCTCGGCGAAGTTCGTCGTCGGCAGCACGACGTGGCCCATGCCCTGCGCGCCGGTCACGAACTGCTGCGTCCACTTCGTCCGCACCGGGTCGTGGTCGAGGACCGGGCCGAAGAACACCTCGACCGGGGTGCCGGACGGGTCGTCGAACGTGAGCGCCGAATCGACGCGGCGTTCGCGGCATTGCTGTTCCGACAACACTTTCACCGCGGTGCCGGACGCCTCCACCGCGCGCCCGACCGCGGCCAGCGCGAACTGGTCGCGCACCTCCCAGCCGACCGCGAGCACGCGGTCGTCCTCGCCGGGCAGCACGATCAGCCGTGCCTCGCGCTCGTCCATCCGGAGGTACAGGCCGTCGGCGACCGGGCCGGCCGTCTCGGCGAAGCCCAGCGCCTCCACGGTCAGCTCGCGCCAGCGCGGCACGTCCCGGCTCTGGACCCGGAGGTATCCGAGCCCTCGGATCTCGGTCATGGCGAAACTCCTTGCGGGGTGGGAAAAATCAGATCATGGACAGCATCGGGCCGGGCGGCGGCTCGACGTCGAGGTCGGTCAGCGCGGACGCGTGGAACACCGAACCGGGCACGTGGATCGCGTGCGCCAGGCCCATGTGGCCGTCGCGCCAGAACCGCTGGATCGGGTTGTCCATCCGCAGGCCGTTGCCGCCGCTGCGGGCGACCACCTCGTCCATCGCGCGCACCGCCCGCCACGCCGCGGCGACCTGGGTGCGGCGCGACGCGGCACGGTCGGCGAGCGTCGTCGGCTCGCCGGCGGCGGCCTTGTCGTAGAACCGGGAAACGTTGTCCAGCATGGCAATTCGCGACGCTTTGATCTCCTCAGCGGCGGCGCTGATCGCGTACAGCACGTACGGATCGTCTTTCACCCGGGTCCCGGTGATTTGCACGCGCGTGCGTTGATATGCCAGATGCGCCGCCAGCGCACCTTCCGCGATGCCGATCACCGCGGACGTGATGCCGAGCGGGAAAATCGTCGTGAACGGGACGCCGTACGTCGGGTTGGTGCGACCGGATTCCCGCAGCGCGCTGCCGTCGGTCATCCGGCTGAACGGGACCGCGCGGTACTCCGGGACGAACGCGTCCTTGACGACGATGTCCTTGCTGCCAGTGCCGCGCAGGCCGACGACGTCCCAGGTGTCCTCAACGATTTCGTAGTCCGCGCGCGGCAGGATCACGTGGTAGTTCCGGGGCGGCTGCACCACATTCCCGTCCGCGTCGCCGAGGAAACCGCCGAGGAAAATCCAGTCGCAATGGTCGGTTCCGGACGAGAACTGCCACCGTCCATTGAAGACATACCCGCCGTCGACCGGCTTCAGCACGCCCATCGGCGCGTACGGCGAAGCGATCCAGGTGTCGTTGTCCGCACCCCAGATTTCTTCCTGCACACGACGATCGCAGAGCGCCATTTCCCACGGGTGTACGCCGACGATCCCGGCGACCCAGCCCGTCGAACCGTCGAGCGAAGCCAGCCGCATCACCGTTTCCGCGAATTCGCGCGGATGCGCTTCCGCGCCGCCGTAGTCGGCGGGCTGGAGCATTTTGATCGCGCCGGTTTCCCGGAGCACCTTCGCCGCTTCGTCGGCGAGCCGGCCGAGCCGCTCGTTTTCCGGCCCGAGCGCGGCGATCTCTTCGGACCGTTCCTCGACGGCGGCAAGAGCGGGATGGGTCATGGCGCTTCCCTTTCTCCGGTCCGGATACGGTGCGGTCCCGGCTGTCCTGAGCCTCCCAGCGGAACCCGCGAGCGCGCGGGTGCGCTCCCGGTCAACGGGATCAGGGCCGCGGCACTTGGTTCCGCACTACCTTGCCGGTCACGTTGCGCGGCAACGGATCTGTCCCGATCCGCCACCGCGACGGGACCTTGTAATACGCCAGCCGCTCGGCCGCAAACGCCCGCAGCTCCGCCGCGTCGACCGGCGCCGAGACCACCACGACCGCAGCCACTTCCTGCCCCAGGTCGACATGCGGCACGCCCAGCACAATGCATTCCCGCACCGCCGGGTGCTCCGCGAGCACGTTCTCCACCTCGGCCGGATAAACGTTCTCCCCGCCGTGCAGGATCAAATCCGACCGCCGTGCGGTGAGCCGGAGCTGTCCCTCGGAGAGAACCCCGATGTCCCCGGTGTGCAGCCACCGATCGGCGTCGACAGCGGCCGCGGTGGCCTCGGGGTCTTCCCAATAGCCGAGCATCGTGAACGGACTGCGGACGCAGATCTCCCCCGCACTGCCGTCCGGCATCACCTCGCCGAACGCGTCCCGGATCTCCAATTCCACGGTCGCGATGGGACGCCCGACAGTACCGGGGAAAGCAGTCAGATCATCCGCATTGGCAACGGAAATCGCCGTGGAAGATTCCGTCAGCCCGTAGCTGTCGACTAATCCCTGTTCCGCTATCGGAAGTTCCGCGCGCAGCCGTTGTTGAAAGGCTGGTGAAGAAGGCGCAGCACCGAGCGTGAACGCAGTCAGCGAAGAAAGGTCATACCGCTCGAGGTCGCCGTGTTCCAGCAGCCGGTGCGCCATGGTCGGCACGACGCCCCAGTTCGTCACCCGCTCAGCCTCGACCAATCGCAGCACCCGCTCCGCGTCGAAACCGCCCTGGTGCACCACAACCGCGCTGCCGTCGGCGAGCCGGGGCACCACCAGGTTGTGCAGTCCGGCGATGTGGAACAGCGGCACCCCGAGCAGGTACCGCCGCGCGGACGGCTCCGCCGGATCGCCGAGCGCACGGGCGATTTCGCTGTTCAGACCGTGGAACTCGATCACCGACGTCAGGTTCCGGTGCGTGTGCACCGCGCCTTTCGGCCGTCCGGTCGTGCCGCTGGTGTAAAGGATGACCGCCGGATCGTCCTCGGCCACAACGCACGAAGGCAGCGGTACCTCCCGGCGCGCCAGCCGGGGAATGTCCTCCTCGACGGTCAGCACCGGAACGCCGTCCAGCAACGCCGCCCGCTTCGAGTCGGCGACCACCAGAGACGGTCGGGTATGACCGAGCGCGTACGCCAACTCCGGCCTGGACCACCACGCGTTGTAGCCGACCGCGATCGCGCCCAGCGAGACGGTCGCCCAGAACGCGACCACCCACTCCGGACTGTTCGCGGCCGCGATCGCGACCCGGTCGCCCTTGCCGATCCCGTACTCGTCGCGAAACGCACAGGCCACCGACGCCACCTGCCGGGCGTGTTCGGCGAAGGTGATCCGCCGGTCAGCCGTCACCAGATACTCGCGTTCACCGTGCCGCGCCGAGGCCGCGAGCACCTCCCCCAGCGACCGCGCGCGATGGGCGAACACCGTCATCGGCACGCCCAGCACCTCTTCGGTGCGCAGTTCGCACGGTCCGCCGGGCGCGGTCAGTGCCTGCCGAGGATCAGCGGAGAGGCTCATCCAAGGTCTCCCTCCTCGCACCGGTGCGGGCGTGATTGTGCCTGCTCGCAGCGGGGAGCGCCGGGCCGATTCCAGTGACCGGGACCGGCTCAGCGGAACGCTGGCTCGCCGTACGCGCCCTGCCGCAGCAACCCGGGCGACTCGGCCCGGCCGTCGAGAACCCGGTTGGTGCGCCGGGTGACCTTCCAGCCCTCGCCGGTGCGGGCGAGCGCCCAATGGTTCGCGGTGGCACGCCGGATGACAAAGCGGTCGTCCTGATATACCACCATCAGCGAGTGGCAGACCGCGATCGCCGTGTCGCCGTCGACGGTCACGTGCGGCGGGCCGACGAAGTGCGCGCATCCGCCGGAGATCCAGCCCTGGTGGGCGCTCGACCGCACCATCCGGGCCAGCTGCTCCCGGCCTTCGAGGTAGATCTCGTCGACGTCGTACGCGCCGTCCTCGGTCCACAGCGCGGCGACGTCCTCGGCCGCGCCGGCGTCGACCAGCGGACCGTACGCGGCGATCAGCCTGCTGATCTCGCGTTCGTCCTCCAGCCGCGCGAGCCGCGCCTCCAACTGGGCGATCCGGTCCACTTCAGACCTCGCTTCCTAGCTCGGCGAGCGCTTCGAGCTGCTCGCGGTAGTGGTCGGCCGAGTGCGCGGCGATCCGCGCGCTGACCGTCGTCGCCCCTGCCTCGACGACGCGGGCCAGCCGCTCCCGGCAGGAGCCCGCGCCGGGGTCCAGCGGCCGTCCGGGCGACAGCACGACCTGGAAGCCCTCCGGCAGGGCGACCGTGCCGAGCATCCGGCGCAGATCTTCCAGCGACAATCCGAACGGGACCCAGCCGTCTGCCAGCTCCACCGCCCGCCGGAGCGAGCGCTTGGTTCGGCCGCCGATCCACAGCGGGACTTTCGCCTGGACGGCATGCGGTTCGACGATCATCCTGGCGAAGTCATAGTGTGGCCCGTGATACTCCGGCAGCCGCTGCGACAACGCGGCCCGCAGCGCCCGCAGCGCGTCGTCGGCCCGCTCGCCGCGCTGTTCGAACGGCGCGCCCAGCAGGTCGAACTCCTCCCGCAGCGATCCGACACCGAGGCCGAGCACGAGCCGTCCGCCGCTGACCGTGTCGAGCGTTCCGTAGCGCTTCGCGATCTCCAGCGGGTGGTGATATCCCAGCACGAGCACCTGCGTGGCCAACCGGATGCGGCTGGTACGAGCAGCCAGGTAGCCGAACGTCGCGAGCGGATCCCAGTACGTCGAGCCGCGCTGCTCCGCCACCTCGACCGGCACCGCGACGTGCTCGCTGCACGTCAGGTGATGGAAGCCGAGGCGGTCCGCGGTCTCCGCGATCCGCGCCAGGTCTTCGATGCCCGCGCTGTCCTCCCAGGCGTTCGGATCCCCCGGCAGCCGGGTCACCACGGGGCTCACGAGGCCGATGTCCATGCCGCCATGCCTACCGGCCGCCGCGCCGGCGCGAGCGGGTCCTCCCGCTGATCGGGAGCCGTGCCGCACTCGTGACCCGCCGCGTGTTGACGCTCCGGGAGGCCGCCGTGTTACCGTCAAAACTAGAAATGATTTCAATTCGTCCGCGAGGAGCACAGCATGACGGTGGTCGCGATCGAAACGGACTCCCTCGGCACGGATGTCGCGCGGGACCGCGCCCTGCCGCCGTCGATGGTCGAGCGGATGACGCTGATCCTCGACGCCTTCGACGCGCCGAGCACCCGGCTCACCCTCGAGCAGGTCGCGCGCACGACCCATCTCCCCCGTTCGACCGCGCATCGCATCCTCGACCAGCTCGTGCGGCTGCAGTGGCTGTCGCATTCGTCGTTCGGCTACGCGCTCGGCGCACGGGCGCTGAACCTCGGCGGCACCGGCGGCAACCACCTCGAACTGCGCGAGGCGACCGCGGCCGTGCTGCACGAACTGCAGTTGCGCACCGGAATGGTCGCGCACCTGGCGATCCTCGACGGCGCCGACGTCCGGTATCTCGACAAGGTCGGCGGCCGGTTCGCCGCGGTCGTCCCGTCGCGCGTCGGCGGCCGGGCGCCCGCGCAGTGCACCGCGCTCGGCAAGGCGATGCTCGCGTGGCTGCCCGCCGAACAGGTCGAGGACCGGGTCATGCCGACGCTCGGCCGCCAGACCAGCCGCACGATCTGCGACATGGTGACGCTGCACCGCGAACTCGGCCGGATCCGCGACCGCAACGGCCTCGCCTTCGAACGCGGCGAATGCTTCTCTGACATCTCTTGCGTCGCCGCTGCCATCCGAGGACCGGAAGGACCCGAGGCAGCGATCTCTCTCGTCGGCGACGCCCAGACCGCACTGGAGCGCGTCGCACCGCTCGTCGTGGTCGCCGCGCGGCAGGTCACCCAGGAGTTGTACCCGATGGTCCGGCTGCGCACCGCCGAACCTGCCTGGAACTGACCGTCCACAGAGGACTCTCAGTCACCGAGACGCCACCTGCCTCGGGACTGCCCGCCGTTCTAAGTTCAGCCTCGCAGAAGCGGGGCACTGGAAGGAGATCCGACGATGACCACAGTGGAGCCGGCACCGGACGAGGTCCGCGTGATCGAGGCCGGCGCGGCGCCCACGCGGTTCGCCCGCGGGTGGCACTGTCTCGGGCTGGCCGAGAGCTTCGCCGACGGCAAGCCGCATCCGATCACCGCGTTCGGGCAGAAGCTCGTGGTGTTCGCCGGCGAGGACGGCAAGCTCAACGTGCTCGACGCGTACTGCAGGCACATGGGCGGCGACCTCTCGCAGGGCACGGTGAAGGGCAACGAGATCGCCTGCCCGTTCCACGACTGGCGCTGGGGCGGCGACGGCCGGTGCAAGCAGATCCCCTACAGCCGCCGGGTTCCGCTGCGGGCGCGCACCGCCGCGTGGACGACGATGGTGCAGGACAAAATGTTGTTCGTCTGGAACGACCCCGAGGGCAATCCGCCGCCCGCCGACGTCGTCATCCCGCGCATCGAGGGCGCCACGCGCGCCGACTGGACCGACTGGACCTGGTACGAAACGCACGTCGACACGAACTGCCGCGAGGTCGTCGACAACGTCGTGGACATGGCGCACTTCTTCTACGTCCACTTCGCTTTCCCGACCTACTTCAAGAACATCTTCGAAGGACACGTCGCCACCCAGCTGCAGCGCGGGACTTCGCGGGAGGACGTGCGTCCGCCCGCGAAGGACGGCCAGCCGAAGGCGCTTGGCAACACCTCCGTCGCCTCGTACTACGGGCCGTCTTTCATGATCGACGAGCTGACATATCACTACGAGGGCATGGACATCGACGCCGTCCTCATCAACTGCCACTACCCCGTCACGGCGAATTCGTTCAAGCTGCAGTACGGGATCATCGTGAAGCGCACCGACAAGCTCTCCGGCGCCGAGGCGGAGGAAACCGCGCGCAAGATGGGCGATTTCATCCGCATCGGGTTCGAGCAGGACGTGCAGATCTGGAAGAACAAGACCCGGATCGAGAACCCGTTGCTGTGCGAGGAGGACGGTCCGGTCTACCAGCTGCGGCGCTGGTACGAACAGTTCTATGTGGACGTCGCGGACGTCACGCCGGAGATGACCGAACGGTTCGAGTTCGAACTGGACACCGCGAAGCCGAATGCCGCGTGGCGCAAGGAGGTCGAGGAGAACCTCGGCCGCCGGACCGGCGAGCGCGTCTGATGGCCGTCCGCCCCGACAACCGGCTGCTGGACGAGCCGATGCGGCCGGTCCGATGCGGAACGTGCGAGGCTTGGCTGAAGGTGCGCAAGAGCAGCTGGTATCAGACGAGCATCCAGTGGGATACCACGGCTTCCGAGCGCTGTGTCGAACGATCCGCCTGTGCGGAGGACCTGTTCCGCGGCTGTCGCGCGCTCCAGGATTCGATTGACCGGGCGGTTGCGGACGGGGGAATTCCGGTGGCCGGCGAATGAGCACGCACGAGAAGTACGGGCCGTGGGCGGTCGTCGCGGGCGGTTCGGAGGGTGTTGGCGCGGCGTTCGCGCACCAGCTCGCCGAGGCCGGGATCAATCTGGTGCTCATCGCGCGCAAGCCTGAGCCGTTGGCGGAAACTGCGGCGGCGGTCGAAGCGCGGGGTGTGGAAGTCCGCACTGTGCAAGCGGATCTGCTCGATCCGGAGGCGCTTTCGGCGATCCGGGAAGTGACAGACGGGCTTGAGGTCGGTTTGCTGATCTTCAACGCTGGCGCGAACAGTTACGGGCACGAGTTCGTGACCGGGGATTTGTCGAAGGTGCGCGGAGTAATCGATCTGAACATCACCGCGCAGCTCGCGTTGACACATCACTTCGGCGCGCTGATGGCAGCACGCGGGCGAGGTGGGATCTTGCTGGTCGGCTCGCTGGCGGGGTATCTCGGGCAGGCGGAGATCAGCGTGTATTCCGCGGTGAAGGCGTTCGGCCGGGTGTTCGCCGAGGGGCTGTGGCTGGAGATGCGGGACCGCGGCGTCGACGTGCTCGAACTGGTGCTGGGGGTCACGCGGACTCCGGCGATGGAGCGGGCCGGGCTGGCGTTCGACCTGCCCGGGCTCAACGTGGCCGAACCGGAGGACGTCGCGCGGGAGGGTCTGGCACACCTCGCGGACGGGCCGGTGTGGGTCGCGGGCGGGAACCTCGCCACCGCGGAGAAGCGCAGCGGATTCCCGCGTGCCGAACTGGCGCTCGCCGCGCACGAGGCAACGCGAAAGCTGCTCCCGGCGCGGTAATTCACGCGGAGGAAGGGGCGGACTCAGGCCGAGTCCGCCCCTTCTTTCGTCAGGAACCCGCTGACCGCGGAGTGGAAGCCAGCCGGGTCTTCCATCCACGGCAGATGACCGGCTGGCAACTGGACGCGCGACACCATAGGCAAGGCGCGTTCCAGCGAGTCCACCGCCGAGCGCGGCCGGATGTCCGCTGTTCCGTCCACGATCAGGGTCGGCACCTTCAACCCTTCGCACTGACCACGCAGGTCCGGCCAACGCTCGCGGTTCAGCGCCGCGTTGCACTCGAAATTGACGCCGAACCACGGGTCAGCCATGGCTTCGGCGTGCTCCAGGGCGCGTTCCCGGCCGGCGAATTCCGCTGACCATTGCAGGACGCAGTACTCCCGGTCTTCCTCCGCGGTGCGGTCCTTGGCTGCCAACGATTCCCACCGCATCAGGCGGTTTCCCAGAGAGTTGCGGAGGTTGCGTTCGTAGTCCGCGTGCCAGGTCGAGTCGTCGTCGATTCCGGTGCCGGAGACGTAAACCAGCTTCGCCACGCGATCCGGGTGCGCCAGCGTGTAGCGCAACGCCAGCTGCGCGCCCCACGAGTGGCCGAGCAGCGCGACGCGGTCCCAGCCGAAATGGGCTCGGACCGCGTCGAGATCGGCCACTGTCGTCTCCACCGAGTACGGTCCCCGCCGCTCCGACTGGCCGCATCCGCGCTGGTCCCAGCGACAGACGGTCGCGGCTGCCGAAAGGTCAGCCGCGACGTCCGCCATCATGTCCCACAACCCCGGGCCGCCGTGACAGAAGACGACCGGTTCGCCGTCGCCCGTCTTCGCCGCCCAAAGCCGGATACCGTCTTCCGTCCGCACCGCGTGCTCCACGCGACGCAGTATGCCGCTGTCAGGCCCGCGCGACCGCCACCCGGGCAGCCGTGTCGCTTTCCTCGACCAGCCCGCCCTGCGCGGGTTTGCGCCCGTGCTTCATCACCAGGATGATCGCCACCCCGACGACGCCGACGACACCCGCCCACAGGTACGACTGGGTGAACGCGGCGTCGCCGTAGATCACCGCGTGCGACTGGGGCAGCGTCATCCGGACGTGCCCGGACATGATCGCCCCGGTCACCGTCACCGCGGCCGACGCCGCCAGCATCGCGATCACGCCGGCGATGCAGTTGCCCGCGCCGCCGAGCCGCGCGGGCAGGGCGTCCTGCAACAGGTTCGCGTTGGAGGAATGCAGGAACCCGACCGCGAACCCGGCGACGAAGCTGGTGATCGCGACCTGCCACTGCACGGTGAACATCCGCGAGCCGAGGAACATCACCACGAGGAAGCACAGGCTGGACGCGAGCAGCACCTGCCGCGCGCCGATCCGCTTCGACAGGTAGCCGCCGAGCGGGCCGACGACCATGCCGACGACGCCGAGCGGGAACGTCCACAGTGCCAGTTGCAGCGCGGAAAGGCCGACGCCGTAAGTGTTTCCGGGGATGTGCGGGGTCTCGAACATGGTCGGGCTGAGGATGCTGTGCGCGTTCATCATGTACGACACCAGCCCGACCGCGACCACCGTCGGCAGGAATTTGCGGCCGACGAGCACCCGCAGGTCGATCAGCGGTTCCTTGGCCTTCAGTTCGCGCAGCACGAACGCGGCCAGCAGCAGCACCCCGAGACCGAACGCGCCGGCAGTGGTCGTCGAGCCCCAGCCCCAGGTGCCGCCCTTGCCGACCGCCACGAGCAGAATGCCGAGGCTCGCACCGAGCAGAATGGCACCGAGAATGTCGAACGACGATTTCACCCGCACCGTGCTTTCCGGCACCAGCCACGCGTGGAGCGGAAGCAGCACGCCGACGTAGATGACCATGAACCAGAACACGCTGCGGAAACCGAAATTGTCGATCAGCGCACCGGCGAGAAACGGCCCGGCTACCGCACCCATGCCGATTCCGGTGACCACCGAACCGAGCGCGATGGGCACGTACGAGCGCGGGATGACGTCGCGGACGAGTGCGTAGGAAATGTTCACGATGCCGACCAGACTGCCCTGCAGCAGACGGCCGATCAGCAGCACGGCGAACACATCGGTGGTCGCGCAGAGGATGCTGCCGAGCAGGAAGATCGCGCCCATCACCAGGATGATCCGCTTCTTGCCGTAGCGGTCGGCGGCCTTGCCCGCGAGCGGCAGCACGACCGCGCCGGCGAGGGTCACCACCGAGGCCGCCTGCGCCACGTCGAGGGTCCGGAAATGCGCGGCCATCCCGGGCAGCGCCGGGTACACCATGAGGATTTCGAACGTGGCGATTTCGGAGAGCAGAATGATCAGCGCGCAGACCGCGATGATCCGCCCGCGGGAAACAGGTCCGTTCGCCGGATTCAGGTCGAGTGCCATGCCGGTCCCTTTCCAGAAGTGATCAGGGGAATCCCCGCCGGAATACGAGGTCCCGCGCTGATGAGGCCGGAATCGACGTGAGCGTAATCACGGCCGCCGCACCGCCCTCGCGCTATCCCGCTCACCGGGAGTCCGCGTCAGACGGGCGACATTGAGGACCACGTCGATGCCGCCGAGTTCAGCCGCCGAGGCCGAGATCGCGGACCGGTCCATGCCCACCTCACTGAACCTCGTACGTAACCTTGACCTCGTCCGTCCTAGGCCGGGCCTGACAAGCCAGGATCAACCCGTCCGCAAGATCCCGGTCATCCAGGACTTCGTTGTGCGCCAGATCCACTTCACCGCTCACAAGCACGCAAGCGCAGGCACTGCACGAGCCCTCCCGGCACGAGAACGGCGCGTCCAAACCGGCCGCCAGGAGGACGTCGAGCAACGCGTTCTCCCGCGGCCAGCGCAAGGTCCGCGTTTCCCCGTCAAGCTCGACTTCCACCGAGCTCGCCGGACCGGACTCGTCCACCTCCACCGCCGCGAACGGATCGCCGGTGAGCGACGTGAACCGTTCTACCGTAATGCTTTCCACGCCAAGTCCATTAAGGACCATCGAAGCCAAATCCATGAACGGTCCCGGTCCACAAAGGAACGCTTCCCGATCTCGATATGGCACCGTCAACGCCCGAAGCCCGGCCTCGGTCGGCAACCCCTGCACTGACTCCAGCCAGTGCAGCACAGTCAACCGATCCGGATGCTCCTTCGCCAGCCGCAGCAATTCGTCCCGGAAGATCACCGACTGCTCGTCCCGATTCGCATACACCAGGGTCACATCCCCGGAACCGGCTCGCAGGCAGGATTTCAGGATCGACAGCACCGGTGTGATCCCGCTTCCGGCAGCGAGCAGCAACACGTCGGCGTCGAGCGAATGCGGCGTGAACGTGCCCGATGGCCGCAGCACCTCCAGCACGGTCCCCTCGACCGCGTTGTCCACCAACCAATTCGACCCGTACCCGCCCGCAGTGCGCTTCACCGTGATTCTCGCTGGCTCCTCGCAATGCGGGGAACTGCACAGCGAATAGCACCGCGCGACGCTGTCCTCAGTGGACGGAATCCGCACCGTGAGAAATTGCCCGGGCAGGTAGGAGAAACTGCCGTCGATCGGTTCCAGGACCAGCGAATGCGCGTCAGCGGTCTCGCGGACCACCTCGGTCACCCGCACGCGCATCGCGTTCATTCCGAGCTCGCGGCCGCGTGCTGGGCCGCGAGATAGCCGAAGACGATCGACGGGCCGATCGTCGCGCCCGGACCGGCGTATTCGTTGCCCATCACCGCGGCGGTCGTGTTGCCGGTGGCGTACAGGCCGTCGATCGCCGAGCCGTCCTCCCGCAGGACCCGGCTGTTCTCGTCGCACACCAGGCCGCCCTTGGTGCCGAGGTCGCCGACCTCGATGCGGAACGCGTAATACGGGCCTCGCTCGATCACGTCGAGACACGGGTTCGGCAGCGTCGGATCGCCGTAATACCGGTCGTAGGCGGAATTCCCGCGACCGAAGTCCGTGTCCACTCCGGTGCGGGCAAAGCCGTTGAACCGCTTCACCGTTTCGGCCAACGCGTCGGCCGGAACGCCGATCTTCTCGGCCAGCCCGGCGAGAGTGTCCGCGCGGTGCGCGATGCCCGCCGCGTAATACGGCTCCGGAATCGGCGCGCCCGGCAAGATCTGCGCGAACGGGTATCGTGCCCGGGCCTTGGCGTCCATCACGAACCAGGCGGGCACGTGTCCGCCCTCGAGCTGGGCGTGCACGAAGGTGACGTACGGCGCGGACTCGTTGGTGAACCGCGTGCCCTCGGCCGACACGATGACCGAACGCGGGATCGACCGCTCGGACACCAGCGGCACGACCGCACCCGACGGATGCCGCACGGACGGCATCCACCACGCGTCGTCCATCAGGTCCGTGGCCGCGCCGACGCCCAGCCCGGCCTCGATGCCGTCGCCGACGTTCTCGCGCGCACCGCCGCTGTAATCGTCCCACGCGGCTTCCGGAAGATAGCGTTTCCGCAGATCAGCGCTGTGCTCGAAGCCGCCGGTCGCCAGCAGCACGCCGCGGCGGGCACGGATCCGCCGCGGCACGCCGTCGTGCTCGGCGACGATGCCGGTCACCCTGCCGTCCTCGACGACCAGCTCGGTCATTGGCGACCGCAGCCACAGCGGTACCCCGGCGTCCTTCAACGCCATCCGCAACCGCGCGACCAGCGCACGACCGCCGGTCGCCATATGCCGGCGCCGCACCACGTTGGACGACACTCGCCAAGCAGCGATCACCGACGCCCACCGACCGCGCCAAGTCCGCTTGACCATCGCCAGATCGTGGTAATCCTTCGCGGTGACCCACAGGCCGAGCGGGCCCTTCATCGTGTTCGGCCGCTGGTGCCGCTCGTCCTCGCCGAGCTGCCGGGTGTCGAACGGCTTCGCCTCGACCGACCGGCCGAGCGGACGACCGCCCTCCAGCTCCGGGTGGTAATCGGCGTAACCCTTCACCCAGAAGAACCGCAGCCACTTGCTTCGCTCCAGTAGCTCCATCGCCGCCGGACCGTGGTCCACATACGCGTCGAGCCGCTCAGCGGGCACCCGCCCCTCGGTGAGCAGATCGAGGTAGCGACGGATCGACGCACGGCTGTCGTCGTGCCCGGCCGCGCGCAGCGTCGGGTTGTTCGGGATCCAGATGCCGCCGCCGGAAATCCCGGTGGAACCGCCGTACATCGCGCCCTTCTCGACGACCAGCACGTCCAGCCCGGCCGCCGCGGCGGTCAGCGCCGCGGTCATCCCGCCGCCGCCTGAGCCGACGACGACGAAGTCGTATTCGGCGTCCCAGGCCATCACTCGCCGTCCTTCCGGAGCAGGAACGCGAGGACGGCGCTTTCCCACGCGTCCTTCTGCTCGATCATCGTCCAGTGGCCGCAGTTCGGGAGAATGTGCAGTTCCGCGTGGGGAATGGTGCGCATCGGAATCAGCGCCATGTCGAGCGGGCTGACCCGATCGTCGCGGCCCCACGTGATGAGCGTGCGGGCGCGGATCTTGCGCAGCGTCGCCCACAGCGGGGTGACGTCGAAAGCCGCGGCCGCCTGCGCCTGCAGCACCCCTTTGGCGTACATTTTCTTGGCGCTGGCCAAGGAATCCGGCGCGGTAGCCAGCCTCCACCGCTCCTCGATTAGCTCTTCGGTGATCAGGCCGCGGTCGAACACCATCGAGTTCAGCCACTGCACGAGCCGTTCGCGCGTCGGATCCTCGACGAACTCGGTCAGCAGATTGATGCCCTCGCCCGGGGCCGGGCTGAAGATGTTCGTGCCCATCCCGCCGACAGTCACCAGCCGGCGAACCCGGTCCGGATGCTCGATCGCGATGCGAGTGGCCACGAATCCGCCCATCGAGTTGCCGACCAGGTCAGCGGCGGCGATGCCGAGCCCGTCGAGCAGGTCGAGCACCGCGCGTTCGGCGGCGGGCATCGGCGGCGCGTCGACCGGATCGCTCACGCCGAAGCCGGGGAATTCCAGGATCAGGCACCGGAAATGCGCGGCGAACGACGGCAGGTTCTCGCGGAAGTTCTGCCATCCGGTCACGCCGGGACCGGATCCGTGCAGCAGCACGACCGGCGGGCCGTCGCCTGCTTCGTGGTAGCGCAGCACGCCCCGGTCGGTGCGAAGTTCGCGCAGCGTCGCGTCGTGGCTCAGTTCCGGCATGGCTGACCTCTTGCTCGTGGGTGCGGGATGCCGCCGAAGCTAGCCAGCCGCCGAACCCGCGCGCGGCGGAAGTCCCGGTCACCGAGAGAGCCGCGATCAGGGGTCGCCCGCGGCTTTTACCGTCAAGTCATGCAAGCCACCGAAGCACCGAGCCCGCTGGAGATGCGCCGCGCACTGAGCCGGTTCGCCAGCGGGGTCACCGTGGTGACCGGCGTCGACCACGACGAGGCGGTGGGATTCACCTGCCAGTCCTTCACATCGGTGTCGCTGGAACCGCCGCTGGTGCTGTTCTGCGCCGACCGCGGCGGCCGAGCGTGGCCGCGCATCCGCTCCGCCGGACGGTTCTGCGTCAACGTGCTCGCCGAACCGCAAACCGATCTCTGCACCCGCTTCGGATCCCGCCGCGGGCTTCGCTTCGAAGGACTGGATTGGGAGCTTTCCCGCTGGGGCACGCCGGAATTGCCCGGTGTCCTGCTGCGCGTGCACGCCGAGATCGAGACCGTGCACCGCGCGGGAGACCACGACGTCGTCCTCGGCCGGGTGCTCGCACTCGACCCCGGAACCGACGAACGGCCGATGATTTTCTACCGCGGCGATTTCGGCGTCGAAGGAAGTCCGGACGAGGTTCCGGGTTATCTCTGGGGGTGGAGCGACCGCTGAGCCGCGCCGACGGCGAAGCCTCGTCAGCGCGGCCTCGGTCGCCGCTCACGCGCGCGGGTTGAACGGATCGGCGATGCGGTTGCCGGTGTCGATCCACGCGGTTTTGACCTCGGTGTACTCCTCGATCGCGTGGAACCCGTTCTCCCGGCCGATGCCGCTTTCCTTGAACCCGCCGAACGGGGCCACGTAGTTCGTCTTGCGGTAGTTGTTCACCCAGACGCTGCCCGCACGCAGGCGGCGGATCATCCGGTGCGCGCGGGCGACGTCGCGGGTCCAGACGCCGGCCGCCAGCCCGAACGCGGTGTCGTTGGCGATGCGGACGGCGTCGTCCTCGTCCCGGAACTTGATGACGACGGCGACCGGCCCGAACACCTCCTCGCGGGCGATCCGCATGTCGTTGGCGACCCCGGTGAACACGGTCGGGCGGACGAACAATCCCTTGCTCAGCGCGGGATCCTCGGGCCGGCCGCCGCCTGCCGCCAGATGTGCGCCGTCAGCCTTGGCGACCTCGATGTAGTGCAGCACCTTGTCGTACTGGGCCTGGCAGGCGACCGTGCCCATTTCGGTGTCCGGGTCGAGCGGGTCGCCGAGTTTGATCCGCTCGGTGCGCTCGATCAGCGCGGCGGCGAACTCGTCGTGGACGTCCTCGTGGACGAGGACCCGGGACCCGGCCATGCACGTCTGCCCGGTGGCGGCGAAGATCCCCGCGACGACGCCGTTGACCGCGTTGTCCAGATCGGCGTCCGGGAACACGATGTTCGGGGACTTCCCGCCCAGCTCCAGCGAAACGCGGGCGAGCCGTTCCGCCGCGGTCACCGCGATCTTCTTGCCCACCGCGGTCGATCCGGTGAAAGCGATCTTGTCGACGCCGCGGTGCCCGGCGAGCGCGGCGCCCGCCTCGCCCGCGCCGGTGACGACATTGACGACCCCGTCCGGGAACCCTGCCTCCTGGATCAGCCTGGCCAGCACCAGCGTGGACACCGGCGTGATCTCGGACGGCTTGACCACCACCGTGTTCCCGGCGGCGAGAGCGGGACAGAGCTTCCACAGCAGGAGCGCCAGCGGACTGTTCCACGGCGTGATGGCAGCGACCACGCCGATCGGCTCGCGCACCGTGAAGACCTGCATGTTGGGCACACTGCTGGCGAGCGTCTCCCCCACCGGAGCTTCGGCCACACCCGCGAAGAAGTAGCAGTGGTTGGCCAGCGCGGCGGTCTGACCGGCGACCTCGCGGATGAGCTTGCCGTTTTCGAGCACCTGGATGCGGGCGAGTTCATCGGCGTTTTCCTTGATGAGGTCGCCGAATTGCCGCAGCAGAGCGGCGCGTCGCAACGGGGTCGACTGCGCCCACGGTCCCTCGTCGAACGCGCGCCGGGCCGCGGTGACCGCGTCGTCGACGTCCTGGGCCGTGGCGGCGGGCACGTGCGCCCACTCCTGACCGTCGAACGGGTTGACCGACGGGAAGGTGGCGCCGTCGGACGCGACGCGCCATTTTCCGTCGATCAGCATCTCGTAGTTCTCGGTGGACATGAAAGCAGTTCTCCCAACAGGTGTTCAGGCGGAGGCGGAGACAGCCGGTTCGGTCGCCGGGGCGGCGGGCCGCCGACGGCGCGAAGTACCGGCGACAGCGACAAGCGAGATGGCAGCGGCGACGACGGTCAGCAACGCGAGCGGCCACCACCTGGTGCCGTTGCCGACCACGGCTTCGGCGATGAAAGGCGTGGGAGCGCTGAAGATCAGCGCCCCGAGCGCGTTGCTCAGCGCGGTGCCGCTGTAGCGGACGCGGGTGTCGAACTGGTCGGCGATCACGCTGGAAATCACGGAGTACACGGTGGCGTGCGCGCCCAGCATCATGACGGTGATCACGACACCGGTGACGACCGGGTGATCGCCGTCCAGCAACCAGAAGAACGGGAACACGGCGACGGCGGTGAACGCGATTCCGCCGAGCAGCACCGGGCGCGCGCCGATCCGGTCGCTCACCGACGCCACGAGCGGCAGTGCGAGCAGGTCGACGGCGGCCGCGATCATCACGATGAGCAGTGCGGTGTTGCGGGGCATGCCCAGCGACGCCGTCGCGTAGGTCAGGAAGTACACCGAGATCAGGTAGAAGACGACGTTGACCGCCGCCTGCACGCCGGTGCCGGCGGCGAGCCCGCGCAGCGCACCGGTGAAGACTTCGCGCAGCGGCAGCCGCGCTGTCCGTCCGGCCGACTTGAGCTCGCTGAACTGCTCCGGTTCGGCGACTCCGAGCCGGATCACCAGCCCGACGCCGACGAGCACGAAACCGGCGAGGAACGGGATCCGCCAGCCCCAGGCGAGCAACTGGTCGTCCGGCAGGGCCGACACCGCGGACATGACCGCCGTGGCGAGCACCAGGCCGAGCGGGCTGCCCATCTGCGGGGCGGACCCGAACAGCCGCCGGCGCGACGGCGGTGCGTGCTCGACCGACATCAGCACCGCGCCGCCCCATTCGCCGCCGACCGCGAGGCCCTGCAGCAGCCGCAACGCGATCAGCAGGATCGGGGCCGCGATGCCGATCGAGCGGTAGGTCGGCAGCACCCCGATCAGCCCGGTCGACGCGCCCATGACGCCCAGGGTCGCGATCAGCGTGGTCCGGCGGCCGAATTTGTCGCCGAGGTGGCCGAAGATCGCGGCTCCGATCGGCCGGGCGACGAACGCGACGCCGAGCGTGGCGAACGACGCCAGCCGTCCGCTGTGCGGGTCGGCCTCGGGGAAGAACAGCTCGCCGAAGACCAGGGCCGCGGCGAGCCCGTAGATGAAGAAGTCGAACCATTCGATGGTGGTGCCGACGAGGCTCGCGACGGCGGCGCGCCGGGACATGCTGCGGGTGGACGGGTTCATGGCTGTCTCCTGTGGCCTCAAGCCGCGGTGCTCGGGGTGGTGGAACGGGACGCCGCCGCTTCCCCGGCGACCCGGCCGAAGCAGAGGGCCCGCAGGACGGAGGTCGCGCCGGGGTATTTGCCGTGGTAGATCCCGGCGGTCTCGCCGACGGCGTACAGGCCGGGAATCGGTGCGCCGAGGCGGTCCACGACGCGGGCGTGTTCGTCGGTTTTGAGGCCGCCGAAGGTGAAGGTGATGGCGCAGGTGACCGGCCACGCGACGTACGGCGGCTCGTCGATCGGGCGGGCCCAGTTGGATTTCGGCGGTTCGAGACCGCTGGTCGCGATCCCGTCGAGCGCGGTGACGTCGAGCGGGCCCGGCCGGGCCGCGGCGTTGTAGGCCTCGACGGTCGC
This sequence comes from Amycolatopsis sp. CFH S0740, assembly GCF_004522315.1. NCBI lineage: Bacteria > Bacillati > Actinomycetota > Actinomycetes > Pseudonocardiales > Pseudonocardiaceae > Amycolatopsis > Amycolatopsis sp. CFH S0740. The sequence continues at coordinate 99,256 of NZ_SDLS01000032.1, forward strand.
CACGAGCGCGGCAGGGTCGAGATCGAGCCGCTGCGCCAGCGCTTCGAGGGTGTCCGCGGTTTCGGGCTCGCGGTCGGTCAGCACGGCGCGGGCGATGTCCTGGCGCACCAGTTTCTGGTCCGCGACGACGTAGGCGAACTGATCGGCGTCGCGCCAGATCCGGTAGGCCACCGACTCGAAGGTGTTGTCCGGGGTGTCGGAACCCTCGTCGAGGAACCGCTGCGCGCGGTGGTCGACCAGAATGCCGTACGGGTAGACCATGACCAGGGCTTCCGGCGAACGGGTGCGCGGATCGACCGGCTCGCCGTGGAAGCGCTCGAACTGCCCGTCCGTCGCCGCGCCCGCCCGCACGCCCATTTCGATGCCCTCGCCCTGGTTGGCGCGCCCGCCGGGGGCGATCGGCGAGAGTTCGTGCCCGCGCTCGCCGAGGTGGCGGTCGAGCAGTGCCGTGCTTCCTTCGAAACCGCCGCAGGCGAGCACCACCGTCGGCGCTTCCCACTGCGTGCCGTCCGCCGTGACGACGCCGGTCACCGCGCCGGTCTCGTCCTGGACGAGGTCGTGGGCGGCGGTGTTGTAGCGGATGGTCCCGCCGAGGGTTTCCACCTGCGCGGCAAGGGTTTCGACGATCGCCGCGCCGCCGCCGACGGGCATCAGCCGCGGGCCCTTCGAGGTCAGGAAGTAGGTCAGGTCCGGTTTGGTGGCGACGCCGTTCTCGTTGAGCCATTCCATCGTGGGCCGGGCCAGTGCGGCCAGCCTGCCGATGATCGCCGGATCGGTGCGTCCGCCGCTCAGGTCGCGCATCCGCGCGGAGAAGTCGGCAGCCGGTTCGCCGTCCGGTTCGAGCCGGAAGAACGCGCCGGTCCACGCGGTGTTGCCGCCGCGCTGAGCCTTCGACGTCCGTTCGAGCACGACGACCCGGCCTTCCGGACGGCATTCGAGAAACCGCACCGCGGTCGCGAGCCCGCCCGCGCCGCACCCCACCACGACCAGATCTGCCTGTTGTCGACTCACGAAACTCCCTTTCTCGTCCCGAGCGCGCCATTGAGCGGTTCAAGAATTCCGCTGTCCAGTCCGAGCATCGCGGAAAGTAGGAGAACACGCGCTCAAGGCTCAGTCAACCCACAATGCGGTTTACGCGAACCATCTGACGGTCTATGGTGGTGGACATGGCTGAGACTGGTACCGCTTCCACGCGGGTCGACGGCGGCGTGCGCAGCATCGCGAGAGCCGTCGAGGTGTTGGAACTGTTCGACGCGGCGCATCCGATCCGGCAGCTCCGCGAGCTGGTCGCACTCACCGGCCTGCCGAAGACCACCGTCGTGCGGCTGCTCGCGACGCTCGAATCCCTCGGGCTGATCGTGGACCGTGGCGACTCCTCCTACGGACCCGGCGCGGGTCTCCTCCGGTGGGTAAAGCTCGCGGAAGCGCTGTGGGAGGTCGGTCCGGAGGCGCGCCAGATCATGGCGCGGCTCGCCGAATCCTGCGGCGAGACCGTGAACGTCTACGTCCGCCGCGGCCTCGACCGGACCGCGATCGCCCAGGCCGAGGGCACCGCGACGGTCCGCAGCGTGGTCGCCGTGGGGGTGCCGTACCCGCTGGCGAGCGGAGCCAGCGCCAAGATCCTGCTCGGCGGCGCGCCGGACGAGGTGCTGCACGAGCTGGCCGGCCGCCGGTCCGGCCTCGAACTGGAGCCGCTGCGGCGGGAGGTCGCCAGCATCCGCGAGGCGGGATACGCGGTGACGCACGGCGAACGCGAACTGGGCGCGTCGGCGGTGGCCGCCCCGATTTTCGCCAAGGACGGCCGGGTGATCGCGGCACTGTCCGCGAGCGGGCCGACCTCGCGCTTCACCGCCGATCGCGTCGGCCGCTACGTCGACGCGGTGACCGCGGCCGCCCGCGAGATCAGCGAAGCCGGGCTCGGCCCGGTGGAGGTGTTCCTGTGACCGCCGACCTGCTCGAGGGCGTACGCGTCCTCGACCTCACCAACGTGCTGGCCGGTCCGTTCGCCGGGTACCAGCTCGCGCTGATGGGCGCCGAGGTGATCAAGGTCGAACCGCCCGGCACCGGCGACCTCGCCCGCCAGCTCGGCGCCGATCCGGGGCTGTCCGGCGAAGGGCTCGGCGTCTCGTTTCTCGCCCAGAACTCCGGAAAGCGGTCCGTGACGGTCGACCTGAAGAGCGAGGGAGGCAAGGACGTCTTCGCGAAGCTGGTGGCGCGCGCCGATGTGCTGCTGGAGAACTTCCGTCCCGGAGTGCTGGAGCGTCTCGGGTTCGGCTGGGACCGGCTGCGGGAAATCAACCCGAGACTGGTCTACTGCGCCGTCTCGGGATTCGGCGCGACCGGGCCGATGCGGCGCAGGCCGGCTTACGACCAGGTCGTCCAAGGGCTTTCGGGCATCATGAGCGTGACCGGCACGCCGGAGGTCGCGCCGCTGCGAGTCGGGTTCCCGGTGTGCGACAGCTTCGGCGGGCTCGCCGCGGCGTTCGCGATCTCCTCGGCGCTGCTCCGCCAGCGCCGCACCGGCCAAGGAGCTTTCCTCGACACCTCGATGCTGGACGCCGCGCTCACCGCCATGGGCTGGGTGGTGTCGGATCATCTGATCGGCGGCCGCGAACCGGCTCCGATGGCCAACGAGAACATCACCTCCGCGCCGTCCGGCACCTTCGAGACCGGCGACGGCGCGCTCAACATCGCGGCGAACAAGCAGGAGCAGTACGAGGTCCTCTGCCGGGTGCTCGGCCGCGAGGAGCTGATCAGCGATCCGAGGTTCGCCGTCCGCGAGGACCGCAAGCGCAACCGGGAGGCCCTGCGAGCGGAGCTGGAGACCTCCCTCAAGGAAAAGAGCGCGGCGGAGTGGGACGAGATCCTGCTGGAGGCCGGAGTACCGGCCGCGCCGGTGGTTTCCGTGCCCGAAGCACTGGCGTCGGAACAGATCGCGCACCGCGAACTCGTCACGACAGTCGAATCGCCCGCCGCGGCCGGCGGAGCGATGCGGGTGCTCGGCGCCCCCACCCGGGTCGACGGCGCACGGGTCGCCGCCGGCTCGCGACCGCCGCGGCTGGGCGAACACACCGACGCGGTCCTGCGGGAACTGGGGTTCGCGGAACCCGAGATCGCCCGGCTGCGGGAGGAGAAGGCGGTATGACCTCCGCTCGCGAAGAAGCGGTCCGGGCGACGTCGACCCGGGACGTGACCGAATGGTGGTCCACCGCGGTCTCAGACATCGAGCCCGGGAGCATCCGGCTGCGCGGCTATCCGGTGCAGGACTTGATCTCCGGCGCGGGCTTCGCGGAGACGGTCTGGCTGATGGTGCGCGGGGAGCTGCCCGGCAAGGCACAGGCCGCGCTGCTGGAGAAGGCCCTCGTCGCCGCGGTGGACCACGGCCCGCAGGCCCCGTCGATCGCCGCGGCGCGGATGGCGGCCACGTGCGGCGTCGGCCTGCACGGCGCGATGTCCACCGGCGTCGGCCTGCTCGGCGACGTGCACGGCGGCGCAGGACAGCAGTGCATGGAACTCCTCGGCCAGCTCCGCGCGGAGTCCGAAAAGGACGGTCTCGAGACCGCGGTCGCCAAGACGCTGACGGACTTCCGCTCCCGCCGGCAGCACATACCCGGCTTCGGGCACCGGTTCCACCCGCGCGACCCGCGCCGCGACCCCCTGCTGGAGGCAGTGGCCGACCAAGCCGAGGCCGGAGTGGTCGAAGGGCGATTCCTCGCCGTCGCCAGGGAACTCGAACGGCAGCTGGCGGCCGGGCGGGCCAAACCGGTCCCGATGAACATCGACGGGGCGACCGCCGTCGTCTACGCGGAACTCGGGTTCCCGCCGGAACTGGGCCGCGGGCTGTTCATCCTGTCCCGCTCGGTGGGGATCCTGTCCCACGCCTGGGAGGAACGCCAGTCCGGACGCCGGATCAAGGGGCCGATCCCGCCGCCGCTGCTGCCCGCCTACACCGGGGCCTCCGAACGTCCGGTGCCGCAGCCGTGACCCTCGATTCGTTCCGCGCGCTGCGGCCGCTGCCCGGCGGCACCCGGTTCTTCAGCCTGCCCGCCGCCGAAGCGAACGGCGCAGGCCCGCTCGCACGCTTGCCCTACTCCACCCGCGTCCTGGCGGAAAACGTGCTGCGGCACGAGAACGGCCGCACGGTGACGGCCGAGCACGTGCGCGCGCTGGCCCGCCGGGACACCGCCGCGGCGATCCCGTTCCACCCGGAACGGGTGCTGCTGCAGGACGCTTCCGGCATTCCTGTCCTCGCCGACCTGGTCGCGCTCGCCGAGCGGGCCGCCGGACTCGGGCTCGACCCGGCGTCGGTCGCCCCGCGCAAACGGATGGACCTCGTCGTCGACCACGCGCTGGAGCTCGACACCGCGGGCTCTCCCCTGGCCGCCGCGACGAACCTCGACCGCGAGTACGCCCGCCACGCCGGCCGGTACCGGTTCCTCCGCTGGGCCCAGACCCGGTTTCCCGGCCTGCGGGTGGTCCCGCCCGGCATCGGGATCTGCCACCAGCTGAACCTCGAGGTGCTCGCCGACGTCGTCACGCCCGGCCCGCTCGCCGGGTTCGATTCCGTCGTCGGCACCGACAGCCACACCACGATGATCAACGGGCTGTCCGTGGCGGGCTGGGGAGCCGGCGGCATCGAGGCGACTGCCGCCGCTCTCGGCGAGCCTCTTTACCTGCGGGTGCCCGAGGTCGTCGGGGTCCGGTTGACCGGAACGGTCCGGCCGGGCGTGCTGGCGACCGACGTGGCGCTGACGCTCGCCGCGCTGCTGCGGACGCACGGGGTCGTGCAGCGGATCGTGGAGTTCCACGGACCCGGCCTCGCCGGTCTGGCCGTGCCCGACCGCGCGACCATCGCGAACATGGCACCCGAGTACGGCGCGACGATGGCTTATTTTCCCGCCGACACCCGCACGCTCGACTACCTTTCCGCGACTGGCCGCCCCGCCGGACCGGTGCGCGACTACCTTGCCGCGCAAGGGATGCTCTACGGAGCCGAGCCGGACTACGACGACGTGATCGAGCTGGACCTCGCCACGGTGGACCGGACGCTGGCCGGGCCGTCCCGCCCGCACCAGCCGCTCCGGCCCGCCGACCTGTACGACCCCGCGGCGGCCCGGCCCGGCTCTGGCGATCTGCCCGACGGAGCCGTGGTGATCGCCGCGATCACCAGCTGCACCATCACGTCCAACCCGCGGGCGATGGCTGCCGCTGGGTTGCTGGCTCGCAACGCCGTCGCCCGCGGCCTCGCAGTCGCCCCGTGGACGAAGACCTCGCTGACCCCCGGTTCGCAGGCCACCGCGGACCTGCTCGCCACTGCCGGCCTGCAACCGGCACTGGACGAACTGGGCTTCCAAGTCGCCGGATTCGGCTGCGGCACCTGCATGGGCAACTCCGGCCCGCTCCGTCCGGACGTCGCGCGGCAGATCGAGGCCCGCGATCTCGCCGTTTCCGCCGTGCTGTCGGGCAACCGGAACTTCCCCGGCCGGATCCACCCCGACGTGCGCAACGCCTATCTCGCCTCGCCTCCCCTGGTCGTCGCGTTCGCGCTCGCCGGGCGCACCACGATCGACCTGGACCGCGAACCGCTCGGCACCGCCCGCGACGGGAATCCCGTGCTGCTGGCGGACCTCTGGCCCGCCGAAGCGGACATCGACGCGGCCGCCGCGCTGGCGTCTCCCGGCGCGTTCTCGCCCATGACGACGGATCGCTGGCAGCGCCTGCCTCATCCGGACGAGGAAAACTACCAGTGGGAAGACGAAACGGGGACGATCCGGCGGCCGCCGTTCGCCGACGCCGAGATCGCCAGGCCGGTCCGGGAGGGGGACATCCGAGGCGCGCGGCCGTTGCTCGTGCTCGGCGACGGCATCACGACCGACCACATCTCCCCGGTCTCGCGCATCCTGCCCGATTCGGCGGCGGGCCAGTGGCTCGCCGAACGCGGGGTGGCGCGCGAGGACCTCGGCACCTACAGCTCCCGGCGGCTCAACCACGAGGTGATGCTGCGCGGCGGTTTCGCCAACCCGCGGCTGCGCAACGAACTCGCCGGGGAGCGGCCCGGAGGCTGGACCCGCCTCCTCCCCGACGGCGACCTCGTACCGGTGCACGTCGCGGCCGCCGCCTACGCCGAGCGCGGCACTCCCGCGGTCGTCGTCGCCGGCCATTCCTACGGCGCCGGGTCGGCCCGCGACTGGGCCGCGAAGGTCACCCGGCTGCTCGGCGTGCAGGCGGTCCTCGCCCGGAGTTTCGAGCGCATCCATCGCACGAATCTCGTCGCGTTGGGCGTGCTGCCCGTCGAATGCCCTGAGCTGGGCGCGTTCGACGGCAGCGAGGAGTTCGACGTCCTCGGCCTGGAACACGGACCGCTCGTCAACGCCCCGCTCACCGTCGTCGTCCGCCGCGGCGGGCGGGCGGTGTCCGAACACCCCGCCGTCGCCCGCGTCGACACCGGTGCCGAGGACGAATGGATGCGCGCGGGCGGTCTGCTCGCCCGGCTGCTCAAGACCGCGCAACTCTCCCACCGTTGATTCGAAAGGTTTGTCATGCAGTTCATGGTTCTCAGCCGCCGCCGCACCGAGACGTTCGAGGAGGCCGACTTCGCCGAGGTCATCCCCGCCGAGACGGACCGGGTGCGCCGCCTCTACCTCGACGGGGTCGTCCGCCAGATCTGGCTGCGCGACGACCTCCCCGGCGCCTGCTTCGTCGTCGAAGCGCCGGACGAATCCACGGCCAGGTCCACAGTGGACGCTTTGCCGATGGCCAAGTCCGGGCTGTCGGAGTTCACAGTGATCCCGCTTCAGCCCTACCGAGGGTTCGGACCACGGTAATACTCCAGCTGTAGTTCGTGATCTTGCTGGAGGGGT